>JBEPXV010000315.1:0-3453 GCA_041641695.1 Gammaproteobacteria bacterium
GGTGTTCGGCAGCGTCTCGATGACGGTGCCTTCCATTTCTATATGATCGTCTTTGGCCAAACTGTTCTCTATGGGTGTGCAAACGGGCGCGTATGATGCCCCAGGTCCGGCACGGCGTAAAGTGCCGCAGGTTGCCTGGCTGCACGCAACGGCGCGTCCCTGTGTGACTCGTTTGTTCTAAGTGTTTGAAAAAATGGGTAATAACGACGATTCGTCTTGGTGGGGAAGCCTGAATTGCTGCATCGTCCCACCGCCGGCGAGGGGTGGCGCTCGTCGTGAGACGCGGCGCCGTGTCCAAGGGGGCCACCGTGGTTGCGTTGCTCCACCGATTGTCGAGCGGTGGGGCCTTTCACCATGACGCCGCGGAGTCGCTGCGGCAATCCACCGGTTGCCCGTGTCAGCCGGGAGTGTCCACCCGCTGCCAGGTTCCATTGACCAGGCCCTGGGTCGGCTTGAATCGGGTCTTGTAGGACATCTTGCGGCACTCGGCGATCCAGTAGCCGAGGTATACGTAGGGCAGGCCCAGCCTTGCGGCCTCTTCGATCTGGTGCATGATCGCGAAGGTTCCCAGGCTGCGGTGCTCCATCTCCGGCTCGAAGAACGTGTAGATCGCCGACAGCCCGTCATTCAGGTGGTCGAATACCGCCACCGCCGCCAGTTGGTTCCCGTCATACATTTCGTAGAACCAGGTCTCGTGGCGGTCGTTCACGATAAAGCGGTGGTACTGCTCCGGGTCCGGGTCGCACATCTCGCTGTCCGGGTGCCGGGAGCGCTGATAGCGCAGGTACAGGTCGAAGTGGGCGTCGTCGTAGCGCGCCGGTGTGGCCTCGATGCGCAGGTCCCGGTTGCGCCGGGCGGTGCGCTTCTGGCTGCGGTTGGGCTGGTACTCGTCCACGGGTATACGCACGGACACGCAGGCATTGCACTGCGCGCAGTGCGGGCGATAGATGACGTCGCCGCTGCGCCGGAAGCCGTTGACCATGAAAAAGGTCAGGGCGTCCCGGTCGATGGTCAGATTGGGGTCGATAATCAGGCTGCTGGCGGTCTCCGACGGGATGTAAGGACACTCGTGCGGCGCCGACAGATAAATCTTGATGTTTTCAGGAAGTGCGCCCAAGCCGGGTTACCTCGAAACACCGGGGACCAGGGAACGGCTGGACAGGGTTTCGTCGTGCCAGTGGAAGGCGCGATCGTCGTCCTTCAGGACGACGGCAAGCTCCTCGAGGAATCGGTTCCGCGGGATCTCCATGGCCCCCAGGCTCATGATGTGGCTGGATGTCAGCTGGCAGTCGATGATGCTGAAGTTCCAGCGCCGCAGCAGGTCGACCAGGGCGGTGAGCGCCACTTTCGAGGCGTCGGTCTGGCGGTGAAACATGCTTTCCCCGAAGAAGCCCCGGCCCAGCGCGACCCCGTACAGTCCGCCCGCCAGTTGCGTTCCGGCCCAGGTCTCGACCGAGTGGGCGTATCCCCGGCGGTGCAGCTCGACGTACGCGGCCTTCATCTCGTCGGTAATCCAGGTGCCGGCGCTGGGCTCGCCTCCGATCAGGCGCGGCTCGGCGCAGGCCTCGATTACGGCCTCGAAGGCCCGGTCGAACGTTATCGTGAACGTGCCCCGTTTCAGAGTTTTCCGAAGGCTGCGCGAGATCCTGAGCTGGTCGGGATACAGCACCGCCCGCGGATCCGGCGACCACCACAGTATCGGTTGCCCGGCGCTGTACCAGGGGAAGATGCCGTGGCGATACGCATCCAGCAGGCGCCGGCTCGACAGGTCGCCGCCGATCGCAAGCAGACCCTCCGGAGAGGCGTGCTCGACGGGTGGGAACATGGATGTCGCGCGGTTCGACAGCAAATGCATGGGGATTAGTTTGGAGCACCGGCGGCCGCCGTGCAAGATGCTGCGCCCGCCGTCATTCATCCCGGCGGAACGGGTTGTGGTCGCCGAGTACCGCGGCATACCGCTCAACCTGACGGGTCTCCGCGTCCAGGAACTCGCGGACCGCGTCGGCGAACCGGGGGTGCGCGAGCCAGTGCGCCGAACAGGTCGGCGTGGGAACCAGGCCCCGGGTCAGCTTGTGCTCGCCCTGGGCCCCGGCCTCGAATCGCTCGAGACCGCGGCGCACGCAGTATTCGATCGGCTGATAGTAGCAGGCCTCGAAATGCAGGCCTTCGTAGAACCCGTTCGCGCCCCAGTACCGCCCGTACAGCGTGTCGCCGCCCTGCAGGTAAAGCGCGCCGGCGACCAGCTCGCCGCGCTGGTCCCGGGCGGCGGCGATGAGCGTCTCCCCGGTCATGCGTTCGGCAAGATGGCCGAAGAACTCCCTGGACAGGTAGGGGATCGCGCCGCGCTCGAGGATGGTGTTCTGGTAGAAGCCGTACATGGCGTCCCAGTGGCGCGGTTCCAGGTTCAGGCCATCGATCATTTCCACCGTGATGCCCGCTTCGGCCACCTGCCGCCGTTCGCGCCGGATCTGCTTGCGCCGTTTGGATGTCAGGCCGGCGAGAAAGTCGTCGAAATCCCGGTAACCCCGGTTGCTCCAGTGAAACTGGTTGCCGGTGCGCTTGAGGAGGCCCTCGGCGTCCAGGGCGCGGGTGTCGGGATCGTCGGTGAACAGCCAGTGCACCGATGATATGTCCAGGTCCTGCGCGTGCCGGATGATGGCGCGAATCAGCGCGCGCCTCACTTCGTCCGGGTCGCCGGCGGTCGGGGAGACCAGCAGCCGGGGCCCGGTGGCCGGCGTGAACGGAATCGCGCACAGGAGCTTGGGGTAGTACGACAGCCCGGCCCGCTCGTAGGCGTCCGCCCAGGCCCAGTCGAAGACATACTCGCCCCAGGAGTGGCTCTTGAGATACAGGGGCGCGGCGCCCAGCGGCGCGTCCCGCGAGCCGTCCTCGTACACGAGCATGTGGCACGGCTGCCAGCCCGTTTCCGGGCGCACGCAACCCGTGCGCTCCAGGCCTTCGAGAAACGCATGCCGGGCGAAGGGGTAGTCGCCGCGATTGAGGCGGTCCCAGTCCGATGCGTCGATCGAGGATATGCTGTCTATCGTGCGAGCGTGCATGTTATTACACAAGACAGCCGGATTCGAATACCATTCCGCGATGTTTGAAAAAATAACCAGGCAAGGCTGATGGCCGACAACTTCAGGATCGCCCTGGCGCAGTTGAACCTCACCGTGGGCGACATCCGGGCCAACCGCAAGCGGATTCTCGACGCGGCGCTGACGGCCCGGGACGAGGGATGCGCCCTGGCCGTGTTCACCGAGCTGGCACTGACCGGCTATCCGCCGGAAGATCTGCTGCTCAGGCCGGATTTCATCGACGCGTCCGAGGCGGCGCTCAACCATCTGCTCGCCGAGCTGCCGGACGGGATCGGCGTGATCGTCGGCCACCCCTTGCGGCTCGCGAACGGACGACTGGCGAATGCCGCGAGCCTGCTTTACAACGGGCGCGTGG
>JBEPXV010000316.1:0-3431 GCA_041641695.1 Gammaproteobacteria bacterium
CCGGTGTACATCAGCTGGTCCGCGAAAATCACGGTCTCCTTGAGACCGACCCGCCGGTAGCAGCTGTTGATGACCTCCGAGATTCGTTTTTTGTTCATCACCCGGTTGATGAGCGAGAACGGCAGTCCGTTCGGCAGTATATCGGACAGCATCGCCCGGCCCGCCGTGGTGTCGTAGCGCTGGTGGGTGATCTGCATTGTACCGTCGTCGCCGGCAAGCTCCTCGCGGATGCGCACCTTGATGTGCGCGTGGATCGACAGCTGCCCGGTGTCGTAGGCGCGGCGCACCTCGCTGACATCGGCGAAGGCGCCGCCTTCGCCCTTCTCGTTCACCGCTTCCCGGGTCATGTAATAAAGACCCAGCACGATATCCTGGGACGGCACGATGATCGGCTCGCCGTTGGCGGGAGACAGGATGTTGTTCGTCGACATCATCAGCGCCCGGCCCTCGAGCTGGGCCTCAATGGACAGCGGCACGTGCACCGCCATCTGGTCGCCGTCGAAGTCGGCGTTGTAAGGGGTGCACACCAACGGGTGAAGCTGAATGGCCTTGCCCTCGATCAGCACCGGCTCGAATGACTGTATTCCAAGGCGATGCAGGGTCGGCGCGCGGTTCAGCATCACCGGATGCTCGCGAATCACCTCCTCGAGGATATCCCACACCTCGGCGCTCTCCTGCTCCACCATCTTCTTGGCCTGCTTGATGGTGGTCGCCAGGCCGCGCAGCTCCAGCTTGTTGAAAATGAACGGCTTGAACAGCTCCAGCGCCATCTTCTTGGGCAGCCCGCACTGGTGCAGGCGCAGGGTCGGGCCCACCACGATCACGGAGCGCCCGGAGTAATCGACGCGCTTGCCCAGCAGGTTCTGGCGGAACCGCCCCTGCTTGCCCTTGATCATGTCGGCCAGGGACTTGAGCTGGCGCTTGTTGGCGCCGGTGATGGCCTTGCCGCGCCGGCCGTTGTCCAGCAGGGCGTCGACGGCTTCCTGCAGCATGCGCTTCTCATTGCGCACGATGATGTCCGGCGCGTTGAGGTCAAGCAGCCGCTTGAGGCGATTGTTCCGGTTGATGACGCGCCGGTACAGGTCGTTCAGGTCCGAGGTGGCGAAACGGCCACCGTCGAGCGGCACCAGCGGGCGCAGGTCGGGCGGCAGGACCGGCAGGATCTCCATGATCATCCATTCGGGATTGTTGCCCGAGCTGATGAACGCCTCGATGACCTTGAGGCGCTTGGTGAGCTTCTTGATCTTGGTCTCGGACTTGGTGGCACCCAGCTCCTCGCGCAGCTTCGCCGCCTCTTCCTGCAGGTCGACGCCGCGCAGCAGGTCACGCACCGCCTCGGCGCCCATTTCGGCCCGGAACTCGTCGCCATACTGCTCGATGGCGTCCAGGTAGGAGTCCTCGGTGAGCAGCATGTTCTTTTCCAGGGGCGTCATCCCCGGATCCACCACCACATAGGCCTCGAAGTACAACACCCGCTCGATCTCGCGCACGGTCATGTCGAGTATCAGGCCCAGCCGGGACGGCAGCGACTTGAGGAACCAGATGTGGGCGATGGGGCTCGCCAGGTCAATGTGGCCCATGCGCTCCCGGCGGACCTTGGACAGGGTTACTTCGACGCCGCACTTCTCGCAGATCACGCCGCGGTGCTTGAGGCGCTTGTACTTCCCGCACAGGCACTCGTAGTCGCTGATGGGGCCGAACAGCTTGGCGCAGAACAGCCCGTCCCGCTCCGGCTTGAACGTCCTGTAGTTGATGGTCTCCGGCTTCTTGACTTCCCCGAAGGACCAGGAACGAATTTTCTCAGGCGAGGCGATGCTGATTCGAATGGCATCGAAGTCCTCGACCTTTCCGGGTTGCTTGAACAGATTGAACAAATCTTTCATCTCAAATCCTCTGCGTCTTTACGGACACATGTAGGTCGGGCCTGGGCCCGACAAATCGCCCTGCGTAGCCGGCTTCAACGACTCGGCCAACAGTCACTCCTGCTCCAGCTCCACGTTCAGCCCCAGCGACCGTATTTCCTTCATCAATACGTTGAACGACTCGGGCATGCTGGCTTCCATGTGGTGATCGCCGTGCACGATGTTCTCGTACATCTTGGTACGTCCCGCGACGTCGTCCGACTTGACGGTCAACATCTCCTGCAGGGTGTAGGCGGCGCCGTAGGCTTCCAGGGCCCAGACCTCCATTTCGCCGAAACGCTGACCGCCGAACTGCGCCTTGCCGCCGAGCGGCTGCTGGGTGATCAGGCTGTAGGGACCCGTAGACCGGGCATGCATCTTGTCATCCACGAGGTGGTTGAGCTTCAGCATGTAGGTGTAGCCCACCGTAACGGGCCGGTCGAACTGCTCGCCGGTGCGCCCGTCCCACAGCGTGGTCTGGCCGCTGGTGGGCAGCCCCGCCAGCTCGAGCATGCGCTTGATCTCCGGCTCGTTGGCGCCGTCGAATACCGGCGTCGCCATCGGCACGCCCTGGGTCAGGTTGCCGGCCAGCTCCCTGATCTCTTCGTCGGACAGCGACTTGAGATCCTCCGCCTGGCCGTCCCGGTTGTAGATCTTGTCCAGGAAAGCGCGCAGCTCCTTGACCGAGGCCTGCTGTCGCAGCATTGCATCGATCTGGCGCCCGAGATGGTGCGCGGCCCAGCCCAGATGCGTCTCCAGGACCTGGCCCACGTTCATTCGCGAGGGGACGCCAAGGGGGTTCAGCACGATGTCCACGGTGGTACCGTCCGCCGTGTAGGGCATGTCCTCGATGGGCACGATCCTGGAAATGACGCCCTTGTTTCCGTGGCGGCCGGCCATCTTGTCCCCGGGCTGCATCCGCCGCTTGACCGCGACGAATACCTTGACCATCTTCAGCACGCCGGGGGCGAGATCGTCGCCGGCTTCCAGCTTGGAGCGCTTTTCGTCGAACAGCTCGTCGAAATACTTGCGCTGGGACTCGAGGTCCGAACGCAGCTGCTCGAGCTGGTCGTTGGCGTCCTCGTTGCGAAGCCGGATCTCGAACCACTTGTCCCGAGGCAGATCCTGCAGGTAGGTCCTGGTGATCTTGTCGCCGCTCTTCAGGCCGCCCGGACCGCCTTCGGCCGTCCGGTTGGTCAACAGCCTTTCGATACGCGCGAACGCGTCTTCCTCGACGATCCGGTACTGGTCGTTCAGGTCCTTGCGAACCCGGGCCAGCTCCTGGTCCTCGTTCTGTTTGGCGCGGGCGTCCTTTTCCACACCATCGCGCGTGAACACCTGCACGTCGATCACGGTGCCGTCCACGCCCGAGGGCATGCGCAGGCTGGTGTCTTTCACGTCCGAGGCCTTCTCCCCGAATATGGCCCGCAGGAGCTTCTCCTCCGGGGTCAGCTGGGTCTCGCCCTTGGGCGTTACCTTGCCCACCAGGATATCGCCGGATTTCACCTCGGCGCCGATATACACGATCCC
>JBEPXV010000317.1:0-3406 GCA_041641695.1 Gammaproteobacteria bacterium
TAATCGAATCCTGATCGAAAGCCGCACGGCGCTATGACCGCGGAGCTCAGACGACGACTGTCGTTAAAATCACCATTTAGCACGGAATGGGTCGGGGTACTTTGATATGTATCAAAAAGGACGGGCGCTGGTCGGCATGCGCGGAATCGGTTGCCGATTCAAGGCGCTCAGGTCCGGAGCCGTGGTGGTATCGTCTTTATTGGACGAGCGGTTTCAACGAGCCGATCCCGGTACGGGTTTGATGTATGGGGCGTCGACGGGCGGAGAAACATGACGCGGCGCGCCGGCCTTTGGCGCGAGGAGCCATTGACGGCGCGGCCGCCGGATTTGCCCGATGAAATCGGCGCAGACACTCGCCCCGGCGGTGAATTCGCCGGGTTTCGCATCCCGATATCGATGCGGCGCTCCGCCGGGCGCGGTTTGACTATGCGCGCCAAAGTCGGTAAGTATATATGTAGACCTGTCTGTACCGCGGGTTGTCGATGAACAATCTGCCGCTTTGGGGAACGCGAGTTCCCCGCCGACAATCGAGCGCCGCGAGCGCTCGCTGCCGCGTTACCCGGGTGCCCGGTAGAGGGCCGGCCCCGCGCGCTGTAAATGGCCTGACGGCCTGCATCGAATGTCCTTCGTAAAACTCAACGACTAACACGTGCAGACAGGCGTTATCGAACCCCCGTCGGGGGAGGAGACGACAATGCCTATTCCGACCGAACGCGACGCGTCGCCGCCGCGCCCCTGGGCGCGGCAGTCGACGATTGCCGGTCGCGGTGCCGGAAACAAATCGCACGACTTCCGAATATCGTCCATCTGCACCGCGGTGGCGCCGGGGCGCCGCTCGCCCGGTACAGCATCGGCGAAATCCGCGGCGCGGCACCGGGGCGCCACCCCGATTGCCGGGCCGTTGAACATCTAACCGCTCCGACCAGGCCGGCACTATGGCGCCGCCGGGAGACCGGCGGGGTCGTTGGAGCTCGCCCGGCCGCGGTGTCGCCGCCAGGCGCGGTATCGCCCGGCCGGATACCAACCATCCACAAACTAGACCCCACGGGAGGCAACAACATGGCGGGACTACCTGACAACGACCAATACCGCAACGAGTACACCGAGGCATTCGTCTCGAACTGGGACGACCTCATCGACTGGGAAGGCCGCGAGCAGGGCGAATCCGCGTTCTTCGAGCGGCTGCTGAATTCCTACGGCGTCGAGCATGTCGCCGATATTGCATGCGGCACCGGGTACCATTCGGTGAAGCTCGCGCAGAGCGGCTTCATGGTCACCGCGGCCGACGGTGCCGACACCATGGTGCAGCAAACCCGGGAGAACGCCGTTGACAAGGGCGTCAAGCTCCACGATTTGCGCTGCGTCGACTGGCTCAATCTCGGCAGGGAGTTCGGAGACGCCGCGTTCGACGCGGTGGTCTGTCTGGGCAACGCTTTCACGCACCTGTTCGACCATGAGGCCCGGCGCGACGCGCTGGCGGCGATCTATGCCGTGCTCAAACCCGGCGGCCTGGTGATCATTGATCATCGCAACTACGACAGCATCCTGGACCAGGGCTACAACAGCAAGCACCGCTATTACTACACCGGTCACAGCGTCGATGTGCACCCGATCCAGACGTCGCGCCGGGTGGTGAAGTTCGAATATGCATTCGACTCCGGCGAGACCCATCACCTGACGCTCTATCCGCTGAAGCAGAACTATATGACCCACCTGCTCGAGGATGCCGGCTTCATGGACGTGACGCGCTACGGCGACTTCGAGCGCCCGTACGATCACTACGACCCCGACTTCATCCAGCAGGTGGGGTTCAAGCCGAAGAAGCCGATCCGCTACCAGGGCCCCGCCGACAAGCTGACGCTGACGCAGAAATTCGTCGCCGACACCAAGCGCTACTACGACGGTGCCGCGGACCAGATATACCGCGATATATGGGGCGAGAACATTCATCTCGGCTACTTCGAAAGCGAGGACGAGCCGCTTCCGAAGGCCATGGAACGCTCGAACCGCAAGATGGCCGACGGCGTCGGGCTCGATTCCGGTCACGAGCTGCTGGAGGTCGCCTGCGGCTACGGCGCGCTGGCCCGCTACCTCGCCGGGACTTTCGGCTGCAAGGTGCTGGCCTCGAACATCTCCGAGCGCGAGCTCACCTGGGCGCGCGAGCTGACCACGAAGGCCGGCCTGGGCGACTTGATCGAGTACGAGTACGGCGACTTCCATGAGCTGCCGTACGCCGATGACCGGTTCGATTACTACTGGTCCCAGGAGGCGTTTCTCCACGCCGTCGACAAGGCCCAGGTGCTCAGCGAGGCCCATCGGGTGATCAAGCCGGGCGGCAGCCTGGTGTTCACCGACATACTGGTGCGCGGACACACGCCGGACGAGGTGCGCGAGCGGGTCTACGAGCGGGTCAACGCCCCGGAGATGTGGGATGCGCCGGACTACCGTCGGGCGCTGGAGAACCTGGGCTTCGACATCAAGGTCGAGGAAGACTGGTCGTCGAACGTCGCGCCCACCTACGCCTGGGTACGCGGTCAGCTCGAGAAGCGCCGCGTCGAGTTCGAGGACCGGATCGGCCGCGAGCTCGTCGACCGCACCTCCAAGGCGCTGCAGTTCTGGGTGGACCGCGCCAACGAAGGCTATATCGGCTGGCTGTACGTGGTCGCCCGCAAGTAGCACACAGTCCGATAACCGGCCGGGGCGGTATCGCCCCGGCCGGTTCCATCTTTATCGGGGTCCGGCCCCGTCATTCCAAAAACAAGGGAGGCATTTCCATGCGTAATGAATACCTATTCACCTCGGAGTCGGTTTCCGAGGGACACCCGGACAAGCTGGCTGACAGGATCTCAGACCGTGTTCTCGACGCGGTCCTCGAGCAGGATCCGAACGGCCGCGTCGCCTGCGAGACCCTGGTGAAGACCGGTCTGACCCTGGTGGCCGGCGAGATCACCACAGATGCCGGCTTCGATCTCGAGGAGCTGGTGCGCGACACCATCATCGACGTCGGATACGACAGCTCCGACGTGGGTTTCGACGGCAACACCTGCGCCGTCATCAATGCCGTGGGCAAGCAGTCGCCCGATATCGCCCAGGGCGTCGACCGGCAGAAGCCCGAGGAGCAGGGGGCCGGCGACCAGGGCCTGATGTTCGGCTATGCCAGCGACGAGACGGACGTGCTTATGCCGGCGCCGATCACCTATGCGCACCGGCTGGTGCGGCGCCAGTCCGAGGTCCGCAAGTCCGGTGAGCTGGACTGGCTGCGCGCCGACGCCAAGAGTCAGATCACCATGCGCTACGATGACACCGGCCGGCCCACCGGCGTCGATGCCATCGTGTTGTCGACCCAGCATGACCCATCGATCAGCCAGTCGGACCTGCACGAGGCGGTGATGGAGCACATTATCCG
>JBEPXV010000318.1:0-3398 GCA_041641695.1 Gammaproteobacteria bacterium
GACTGGGTGGTCACCTCGTCGATCGCGCTCAAGGTGGTTGAGCATCTCAAGCAGCGCGGAGAGAAGATCCTGTGGGCGCCGGACCGCTATCTGGGACAGTACATCCAGCGCGAGACCGGCGCCGATATGCTGCTGTGGCAGGCCGCCTGCGTGGTGCACGAGGAATTCAAGGCCCGGGAGCTGGTGGAGATGAAAAAGGAATACCCGGATGCCGCGGTGCTGGTGCACCCGGAATCGCCGCCCGGCGTCATCGAGCTCGCCGACCGCGTGGGGTCCACCAGCCAGATCATCCAGGCGGCACAGGATATGCCCAATGAAACCTTCATAGTGGCCACCGAGGAAGGCATCTTCCACAAGATGCGGGAAAAGGCCCCGGGCAAGACCTTTATCGCTGCGCCCACCGCCGGCGAGGGGGCCACGTGCAAGAGCTGCGCCCAGTGCCCGTGGATGAAGCTCAACGACCTGCAGCGCCTCGAGCACGTGCTGGACACCGGCGAGAACGAGGTCCTTATAGAAGAGGCGGTTCGCGTGGAGGCGGAAAAGTCCCTGAAGCGCATGGTGAATTTTGCCCACGAACAGATCCATCCGAAGATGAAGGTTTCCGGGGACGCCTGACTCCCTGGCCGTGGATTGCAACCCGCACACCGGGGGTAACCGGCCAGGCGCAGGGTTCTCGGGTCGGCGCCGCTGTTCTCGCCGGTAAATGCCGGGGACCGGTCCTGCGGCTTATCTCCCGGCGACGTAACGTCCATAAGCGGCGAGGGCGCGTCGCCGGGATTCCTTCAGGTCCAGAACGGGTTCCGGATAGTCTTCTTCCAGGCGGACTCCAGCGCGCGCCAGGGTTTCTTCGTCGGCTGTCCACGGCGAGTGAATCCACTTGTCGGGTAGTCCGTTGAGCGCCGGTATCCAGCGCCGTACGTATACGCCGCGCGGGTCGAAGCGTTGTCCCTGGGTCACGGGATTGAATATCCGAAAGTAGGGCGCGGCGTCGGGTCCGCTCCCCGCGACCCACTGCCAGCCCAGGGTATTGTTGGCGAGATCGGCGTCCACCAGCGTGTCCCAGAACCAGCGCGCGCCGACCAGCCAGTGAATGCCGGCATTCTTGGTCAGGAAGGAGGCCGCATTCATGCGTGCCCGGTTGTGCATGAATCCCGTGCTCCGGAGCTCGCGCATGCCGGCATCGATCAAAGGTATGCCCGTGGTCCCGGACTGCCAGGCGGCCACGATCTCGGGATCGTCGCGCCAGGGCAGCTCGTTGAACGCCGGCTTGAAAGCGCTTTCGCTGATGTGGGGAAAGTGGAACAGCAGCTGGTGGGCGAAGTCGCGCCAGAGAAGCTGGCGCAGATATGCGAGCCCGGAATCGTCGCGGCCGTCGCTCGCGAGCTGCCCAGTCACCGCATGCCACAGCGAACGTGGGGAGATCTCGCCGAAATGCAAATGCGGCGACAGCCTGGAAGTTCCTTCGATCCCCGGACGGTCCCGGGCTTCGCCGTAATCCGCAGCGCGCGACTCGATGAACGATATCGTCCGCCGCCATGCCTCGTTTTCGCCGGGTCGCCAGTGCCGCGCCAAGTGGGCCTGGCCGCTCATGTTCGTGCCCAGTTGCAGCGATTCCAGACCATCGTCGCGATCATTCGGCAAGGCGAGGCGATTCGGGCCGATGCTTCCAAGGGCCGGGGACGGGGGCCCGAGCCGGAGGCTGGCACGGGAGTAGGGAGTGAAAATCCTGTAGGGCGTACCGGCCCCGCTCAAGACTTCCCCCGGTTCCCGCAGCAGGTGCCCCGGGAAGCTGCGCGTGGCAATGCCGATGGTCTCCAGAGCTTTTGCGACCCGGGCGTCGCGGGCGTGGGCGGCCGGCTCGTACAGCCGGTTCCAGTAAACGGCCGCGTCCCCGCTTTGCCGGCACAGCATCATGAGCACCGACAGGCTGTCGCCTCGGAATACCAGCAGCCGCGACTTCAGACGGCGAAGATCGCTGTCCAGGGCCGCCAGGCTGTGGTGAAGCCACCAGCGGCTCGCGGCGCCGGGCGGCCAGGGTTCGTCTTCCTCCGGGGCGAAGATATACACCGGCACGACCCGGCCGCCGTCCTCGACGGCCCTGCAAAGCGCGGGGTTGTCATACAGGCGCAGATCCCTGCGAAACCAGACGATCACGGGGCTCGACAAGGTAGAGTTACTGACTTGCTCGGAAAGGGTGAATGCGTAGAGTATCGGGCTATCCCTGTTCACGCTACGGCCAATCACCATGAAGGAATATCTCGGACAATCCGGGTTCAGCCACGACCAGCCCCTGCGCGCCGGGGTGTTGCTGACCAATCTCGGCACGCCGGACGCGCCCGAGCGCCCGGAACTGCGCCGCTACTTGAAGCAGTTCCTGGCAGACCCGAGGGTTGTCGAGTTTCCACGCGCCCTGTGGTGGTTGCTTCTCAATCTGGTGATCCTGAATGTGCGCCCGCAGCGCAGCGCCGCGGCTTACCGCAAGGTGTGGACGGAGCAGGGGTCGCCGCTGCTGGCGCACACCCGGCGCGTCGCCGAAGGTCTGCTGGCCCGTGTCGACGATCACTTTCCACAACGGCCCGTGCTCGAGTTCGCGATGCGCTACGGCGAGCCTTCCATACCCTCGGCCCTCCGGCGGATGCACGATGCGCCACTGCAGCGCCTGCTGGTGCTGCCGATGTACCCGCAGTACTCCGGGTCTACTACCGGCTCGACCTTCGACGCGGTGTCCCGGGAGCTTCGACAGTGGCGCTGGGTACCGGAGCTGCGTTTCGTGGGGGGCTATCACGATCACGAGCTGTATATCGATGCCCTGGCCCGGCGGGTGCAACGCGCCTGGGCCGAGAACCAGCGGGGCGAGCTGTTGTTGATGTCCTTTCACGGCGTGCCCAGGCGTTACCTGTTGAAAGGCGATCCCTATCACTGCCAGTGCCAGGCCACGGCGCGCCTGCTGGCTGCCAGGCTGGACCTGCGCGACGACCAGTGGAAAGTGGTATTCCAGTCGCGCTTCGGGCGCGAGCCGTGGCTGCAGCCGTACTGCGATGAGACTCTCGCGGTGCTGCCGGGGCAGGGGGTTCGCCGCGTGGATGTCGTCTGCCCGGGCTTCGCCGTGGACTGCCTGGAGACGCTCGAGGAAATCGCCATGCAGAACCGCGAGCTGTTCGAGCAGGCGGGCGGCGAGTCGTTTCAGTACATCCCCTGCCTGAACGACGACCCGGCGCACCTGGAGCTGATGCTGAAGCTCATCGAGGAACATTCGCGCGGCTGGCCGGAGCTCGAGCAGCCCGCGGATATCGACGCGCTGACACAGCGCCAGGCCCGGGCCCGGGCCCTGGGCGCGGAACGGTGACGGACCCCGCCGCCGACCCGGCTATCAGGGTGGGGGTCAGCAGCTGCCTGCT
>JBEPXV010000319.1:0-3388 GCA_041641695.1 Gammaproteobacteria bacterium
ATTCCGAGTTCGAGCAGGCGACAATCCGGATCGTCATTGCGACAACCGTTACCATGTATTTCGTTTTCAGCGAGTTGTTCGGATACGTCGCGTTGACGACCTCGCCGCTTGTCGTGGCCGTCGGACTCTACTTTCTTGTTTGCGGGGCCATATGGACGTCAGTCATCGTCTATCCGGAGATTTCCGAGACGAGGCGCGGCGCCGGCATGCTGGCCGATTTGTCCATGACACTGTACTGCATGTACGAGCTGGATGTCGCCGGCGTCCCCTTGTTTATTTTCCTGCTGTGGGTGACCTTCGGCAACGGATTCAGGTACGGAACGAAACACCTGTATTTCTCCATGATTCTGAGTGTTGTAGGTTTCGGCGTCGTACGATCTGTAACCCCTTATTGGCAGAGCAACGATTACGTGTTCTGGGGCATCATGATCAGCCTGATTCTCCTCCCCGCCTATGTTTCCAGGCTGATAAGCATGCTTAACGAAGCCATAGAACGGGCAGAAAGCGCCAACCGGGCCAAAACCAGCTTTCTGGCCAACATGAGCCACGAGCTGCGGACGCCGCTGAACGGTGTGATCGGCATGACCGATCTCCTCACCGGCACGAAGTTGAAGAAGGAGCAGCGGGACTACGTTGACACCATACACGCCTCGGCGAACGCTCTGCTTGCGTTGGTCAATGATATCCTGGACATCTCCAAGATCGAGGTCGGCAAGTTCCGGTTCGAAGAAACGGAATGCGAGCTCCCAATGCTCGTCGAAAGCACGGTCAAGATGCTCAAACCTCAGGCGACGGAAAAAGGCCTTTACACACGCATTGACATTGCCCCAGATGTCCCGGTCGTGGTTCGCACGGACCCTCAGTATCTGAGGCAGATACTGATCAACTTGACTGGCAATGCCATAAAATTCACCGAGGAAGGCGGAATCGAAGTCCGGGTTATTCGCCTGTCGGATCAGGACGATACCGTCAAGGTGCGCTTCGAGGTCATCGATACCGGCATCGGCATTCCCGCCGAGGACCAGGACCGGATTTTTGACACCTTCAGCCAGGTCGATGATTCGGCGACCCGCCGCTACGGGGGTACCGGCCTGGGCACCGCCATCAGCAAACAGTTGATTGAGCTGATGGGCGGGCAGATCGGCTTGCAAAGCTCTCCCGGACAGGGCAGCCGCTTCTGGTTTGCCGTCGATTTCAAGCGCCCCACCGTGGAACAGGGCATGTCCGCCGGCGGCCTGTCCGAGAAGAAGCTGCTTCTTGTCACCGACCCGGCGCACGATGTCGGCGACCTGTCGCGCTGGCTGCCCAGATGGCTCAGGAATGTGGAAACCGCTCACGCGGAAGACCAGGCGCTGCAGGTGTTGAAAGGCGCCGCCCTCGACCAGGCACCGTTTGACGGGTTGATCGTGGACACACGGACGGTCCGCACGGACGTGGTCGCGCTCGCCGAGCGAATCAAGGGAGACCAGTCGCTGCGCGACATCGGCCTGTTCGCAGTGGCAAAGCCGGGAGACCGCGGCAGCGATCTCGAGTCCGCCGGGTATACGCAGGTATTCAGAACTCCGCTCGACAAGACTCTGATATTCAACGACCTGCATCACGCGCTGGTAAAGCCGGTGTCCCGCGAGACAGACGTCACGCGCCTGATGGATTACTACGTCCAGCCCGGCGAGGGACAGCCGCTCAGGATACTGCTGGCCGAGGACAATCCGGTCAACCAGAAAGTCATCAGCAAGATTCTGGAGCGCGCCGGCCACGACGTCGAAGTCGTCGAGAACGGGCAGGATGTACTGGAACACCTGGAGGAGGACAACAGCTTCGACGTGGTGCTTTGCGATATGCATATGCCGGTAATGGGCGGCATCGAGGCGATGAAAATGCACCGGTTCGCCCAGCCGGACCGCAGCACGCCGTTCCTGATTCTCACCGCAAACGCCACTACGGAAGCACGCCGCGAATGCGACGAAGCCGGCGCCGACGGCTTCCTCACCAAGCCGATCCAGGCTCACGCCTTGTACCAGGCCCTCGACACGCTCATGGAGGCGCGGCGCAGCGCACCGGTAGCGCTGCACCCGAGCCACGAGCGAAGGGAAAAGGAAGCCGCGAGCCTGACGAAGATGGCGGAGCTGAAGGCCCTGTCCCCCGATACCACTTTCCTGAGCGAGCTGGTTGCGGTTTTCATCGCGGACGCCGACGAGCTCCTCCAGCAGATGGAATCGGCCACCGAGCTGCAGAACGTCGAGGAGTTGAGAAGGCTGGCGCACTCGTTCAAGGGTAGCGCGGCAAGCATAGGAGCACAGCACTTGTACAATGTCTGCGAGAAGCTCAATAAGGCCGGCATCCACGACACGACCGAGCACAACCGCAAGCAACTGCGGTCGCTGCGCCGCGAGATGGAACGAGTCAAGGAAGAGCTGGCAGTTTTTCTCGAGGAGCCCGATACGAAGGCCTCGCACTAGCCGGCCGTTGCAAACCCGGGATTCGAATCCCGCTCGCGGCGGCTCCGGCCCGTTGACGAGCGGCGTCTAGCGATACGGGCGGTCGACTCCGGATACCGTCGGTGACCATCCCCCCAGGAGCCGGTTACCGGCCCCACCACCCGTCCCGGGCCGGCTCGCTGCCGGAGCCGGCGGCGGGCCTCACAGAACGGATGCCCGGCCGCCGGGGGCCGCTGGACCCCACCACAAGCCCCTGCCCGGCCATCGATCGGCTATACTATGATCTCGGGGGAAAGTTCACCAGCAAGGCCGAGTAAGCTTCAATAAATGCAAAGCGCCACGCAGCTCGACTCAAACCGTTCCCGACCAGATGACCAGATCCGATCGCGGATTCTCGTTGTGGACGACGTCGCAACCAACCGCTCCGTGTTGGTGTCGCTGCTGTCGAGGCCGGAATGCGAAATCCTCGAAGCGGCGGACGGCGAACGCGCTCTGGATATCATCGCCCACACACCGCTCGATCTGGTGGTACTGGACATCCTCATGCCCGGGCTGAGCGGACTGGAGGTCCTGGACCGCATTCGCAGGCGTTTTTCCAACTCCGAGCTCCCCATATTGATGCTGTCTGTCAAGGACGACATCGATGACGTGGTCAAGGCTCTCGAGTCCGGGGCCAACGACTACGTGACGCGGCCATTCGACTACACGGTTCTGACGACGCGCATAAACGCCCTGATCTCTTACAAGCAGACGCAGGACTCCATTCGCGAAGCGCATTCAAAACTTGAAAGCCGCATCGCCGAGCGCACCAATGAGCTGGTTCGCGCCAACCGGGCCCTGCAGTCGGAGGTGGCCGAACGAAAGCAGGCCGAGGAACAGGTCCGGATCAGCCAGGAACGGTACCGGTCTCTGTATAACGACACACCTTCCATGTTCTTCTCGCTGAGCGG
>JBEPXV010000320.1:0-3385 GCA_041641695.1 Gammaproteobacteria bacterium
TGACCGCCTGTTCACCCGCAAGGGGCTGCGCTGGCAGGCGGCCGTGCAGGGCACGCCGGGTCTCATATCGGACTTCGCGTTCATTCAGCCGCGGGTATCCGGAAAGCTCATCCGCAGCATCGGCGACATGCGGGTGATACTGCGCGGCGAAGCCGCGCACACGTTTGCCAAGCTCGACAATCTGCCGGCATCTTTGCGGTTCTTCGCCGGCGGTGACCAGAGCGTACGCGGCTTCGGCTTCGAGACACTGGGCCCCGACAACGCTGAAGGCGAGGTGACCGGCGGCCGACAGCTGCTGGTGGGCAGCGCTGAAGTGGACTACGGCGTCACGGACAAGTGGCGCGTCGCCGCGTTCATGGACGCCGGCAACGCCTTCGACGAGTTCCACGAACCCCTGCGCAAGAGCGTCGGGGTCGGCGTCCGCCGAATCACACCGATCGGGCCGGTGCGGGTCGACGTCGCCCATCCCGTCTCCGGGGGCACCAGCTCGGTCCGCCTGCATATCACCCTGGGGCCGGATCTGTGAGCGTGCGCCGGAATATCGGCGCGGCCGCGCTGGCGGCTCTCGGACTGACGGCAGCGGCACTGGTGTTCCTGCTTGGCACCACTGCCGGCCTGCGCTGGAGCGTGGACCAGGCGCTGTCGCGCAGCGGCGCGCCGGTCGAGATCAGCGCGGTCGACGGCCGGCTGCTGGGCCCGGCAACGCTGAGCGGTGTGTCATACCACGATCCGGACTCCGGCCTGCGCGTGCGCGTGGACGCTATTGATCTCGACTGGCGACCGGCCGCATTGCTGCGCGGTCTGCTGCATCTCACCCGCCTGCAGGCATCAGGGGTCGAGATCGCGCCGGGAAAATCGGCGGGCCAATCGCGGGCCGGGGATACGACCCTGCCCGAGGTATCGCTGCCCCTGGCGGTGCGTGTCGATGAGCTCGGCCTCGACGGGCTCGCCACGGTCGACGAGTCCGGCGTTTCGGCGACGGTGCTGGAGCGGGCCTCGCTGCGGGCATCCGTGGACGCCGAGGCGGCGCTGCTGACGGACATCGTCGTGGAAGCGGGCGAGCTGGCAATCGACGGCGGGCGGATCCGTCTGTCGCTGGCTGCCGGCATGGCCCTGGAATCCTCCCTGCAGTGGCGCGCGGCGCCTCCCGACGGGCCGGTTTTCAGCGGCGGCTTCACGCTGTCCGGCAGCATCGGCGGAACCCTGTCCCCGGTGCTCGATGTCGAGGCGCCGTTCGCCGCCCGCGGGGAAGGCACCGTCGACGACCTGCTCGACACGCCCCGCTGGACATTCCGGGCGGCCACCGGCGAGCCCGTGGCCCTGGACCGCATCGTGTCGTCCCTGCCGGCGGTCTTGGTCGAGGGCGAAGTCCGCGGCGAGGGCGATACCGCATCATCCACCCGGGTGACGCCGGAGCTGTCCCTGACCCGCGGCAACGCACGCATGGCGCTCACCGGGGAGATCGATGTCTCGCCGCAGGCCGTGGTGATCAGGCGCGCCCGGCTGTCCCGGGCCGGCGGCCCGGGCACCGTCGATGTCACCGGCCGCATTGAGCTGGGCGGCGCGCGGCCGTTCCAGCTCCAGGCCGACTGGCAGTCCGTCCGCGGACCGGCCGGCGCGTCCTGGGCCAGCGATTCCGGCGCGCTCCGGGCCGAGGGTGACATGAAAGAGGCGACGGCGACGGTCTCCGGCACCATCACGCCCCCCGGGGAGGAAGCCGCGTCGCCGTTCTATGTGGCGGTCACCGCGCGCGGGCTGGACGATCAGCCCGGGATCACTGCCGAAGTCCGTGTACCCCGTTTCACCTACGCCGGCCTGGACGCCAGCGATGTCAGCGTCGATCTCGATTATCGCGCCGCCGACGAGCCCGCCTCGGACATCGCCTTGAAGGCGTCCCGGCTGCGCGTCGCCGGACGCGAGGCCACGGACATTGAGCTGCGCGCCAACGGCATGCCCGCCCGACACGAGGTGGCACTGACCGGGACGCTCGACGGCTGGGCCCTCCAGACCGCGCTGACCGCCTCGTACGAGGACGACCGCTGGGACGCACGCCTGACGCGCTTGACCGCCGGCCCGCCCGAGGGATCTGGATTCGGGGACTGGGCATTGTCGCGGCCGGCGAACCTGGCCTGGTCGCCGGCGCGCTCGGAGCTCGACGAGATCTGCCTGGAAAGCGGGGACGCGCAGCTCTGCGCAAACGGCCGCTTCGCCGGGCCGGCAGACTGGCAGGCCGGCGCCGCGCTCACCGGCCTGCCGCTGGCCCTGCTCACCCGGGATGCCCCGGAGGCGTTGCGGGTCGATGGCAGGCTGGAGGCGAACGCGGAGATCGGCGACCGGGGCGAGGGGATTACCGGCGAGGCGCGCGCCACGGTGGACCGCGCCACCGTCGCCTGGGAAGGCGAGGACCCCGTCACCACCGAGTACCGCGATGTGGTCGCCACGGCGAGCCTGACGGCCGCCGAGCTGCGCGCCACGCTCGACGGCCAGGTGGACGAGTCGGGCTCGATCCGGGGCGAGCTGGTTGCCGGGGACCCGCTTGCCAACGATGGGGCACTGCAGGGCAATCTGTCCGTCGAGCTGCCGTCGTTGCGGGTGATCCAGGCCGCCGCGCCGGCGCTCGGCCTGCGGGACGGCGCGGCGAGCCTGGCGCTGCGCATCGACGGCACGCGCGCCGCGCCGCGGCTGAGCGGCGACGGACACATCACCGACGCCGTGCTCGATGTCACCCCGCTCGGCATCCGCCTCACCGCCCTGGACCTGGACTTCAACAGCGACGACGGGCGACGCGTGAACATCGAGGCGCGGGCCGAGTCCGGCGACGGCTCCGTTTCGGCCGACGGCTACTTGGAGCGGCCGGATGACGGCGGCCCGTGGCCGTTCGAGCTGCGCGGCGAGTGGCAGTCCCTCCGGGGGCCGGAGAGCGCAGCCTGGACCAGCCGCTCCGGCGAGATCGAGGCCCGGGGCGACACGCGTTCGCTGACGGCCTCAGTGACCGGGACCGTCGCGGCGCCCGGGCAGGCGGAGGAATCGTCGATCAGCGTGGATGTCGAGGCGCGCGGGCTCGACGCGCAGCCGGAGATCGCCGGCAGCATACGGCTGCCCTATTTCACCTGGGGCGACATCACCGGCCGCGATATCCGCGCCGACATCGACGCCCATGCCGCGGAAGGCAAGGCCTCGGATGTGCTGGTGAAAGCGGGCCGGCTGCGAGCCGCCGGACGCGACGCCGCCGACATCGAGCTGCGGCTCAACGGCACGCCGGCGGGGCACGAGGCGGCGTTGTCCGGGAAGCTCGACGGCTGGGCCATCGATGCCCGCGTCACCGGGTCGTACGAAGAAGAGCGCTGGTCGGGGCGTCTGGAGCGCCTGACGGCGGCACCGCCCG
>JBEPXV010000321.1:0-3377 GCA_041641695.1 Gammaproteobacteria bacterium
TCCGCGCCGGCGTCCGCCGGAGACATCTACGTCTACCAGGCCAGCGACGGCTCACGCCTGATCACGGATCATCCCCGGGTCGAAGCCGGGTATCGGCTGATCAAGGTCTACTCGGAATCCAAGGTGTGGGAGCAGACCGGCCAGCGGCCGAGCAAGGCTGCATTCAAGCCCCGGCCGTCCAGTTACGACAATCTGATCCAGAGCACCGCGCGGCAGGTCAGCCTGGACCCCATGCTGATCAAGTCGGTAATGCACGCCGAGTCCGCCTTCAATCCCGACGCGGTGTCGCACAAGGGCGCCTCGGGCCTCATGCAGTTGATGCCCGGCACCGCCCGCCGCTACGGGGTGTCCAGCATCTTCGATCCGCGCCAGAACGTCATGGGTGGCGCACGCTACCTCAGCTTCCTGCTGGAGCGGTTCGACGGCGATCTCGAACTGGCGCTGGCGGGCTACAACGCCGGGGAGAACGCGGTGGACCGGTCCGGCGGCGTGCCGCCGTACGCGGAAACCCGGCGCTATGTCAGCAAGGTGATGCGCCTGTACCGGCGATACCGCAATGAAAACTGCGGGCGGGCCGCGAACGGCGAGCCGGCGGTCGAAGGCAGAGTCATCAGCTGCTCCGCTTCACTGCGCGGCGGCGCGGCCACCGATGCAACACTCGCCAACGTCAACCTGAACGCCTCCGCGACGGGCTCGCGCGACGCTTCCCGCCTAAGCGCCGACAGCAGCCAGAACGGCTGGCGCCAAGTAGAGTAGCGCCTGGAGCACCACGGCCGCCATCAGCCCGGCAACCAGGTCGTCCAGCATGATTCCCAGGCCTCCCGAGCACTCCTGATCGATCCGGCGGATCGGCCACGGCTTCACGATATCGAAGAACCGGAACAGGACGAAGCCCGCCACAACGGTGAACCAGCCCGGACCGGCCAGCACCCAGGTCACCAGCATGCCGACGACCTCATCGATCACGATCGCGCTGTGATCGTGCACCCCCAGTGCCCGGGCCGTGCGCCCGGACAGGTACACGCCCAGCACGAACAGAACCGCCACCACGGCGACGTAGACGGCATGCCCATAAGGATACAGAACGATGAACAGCGGCAACGCCAGCAGCGACCCCCAGGTACCCGGCGCTTTGGGAATGAGCCCCGCCCCCAGCCCCAGGGACAGAAGATGACCCGGGTCCGTCAGGGAGACGGATTCACTAGCGGAAGTGCCGGTAGCCTTGCTCATGAACGGAGATTGGTTTGCCGTCCTGGGTCCACTGTATATTATCGCCCGACATCCGGCCGATGTGAGTGATGCCCGGGGCCAGCCGGGCGCCGATCTGCTCCACCGCCTGCGCATCGTCCGGTGCAACTGTGAAGCACAGCTCGTAGTCGTCGCCGAAGCTCAGGGCCGGCTCCCTGCCCGCCTGGGGCAGGCAGCGACGGTAGGCATCGGAAAGCGGCACATTTTCCACCTCCACCACCGCCCCGACCCGGCTGGCCTCGCAGACATGGTCGAGGTCGGCGGCCAGGCCATCGGAGATATCGATCGCAGCGGTGGCATACGGGGCGATCGCGCGACCCAGCTCGACCCGCGGGGTCGGCCGCGCCAGGCGGTCCATGAAGTAGGCCCGGTCCGGCCCGGGCGCCACGATCATGTCGCCCATGGACTGCAGGCCCAGCGCCGCGTCCCCGAGAGTGCCGGATACGTAGATATGGTCCCCGGCGCGCGCCCCGCCGCGCGTCAGGCAGCCGCCTCCGGGCGCGATACCGATCACCTGGACGGCGATGCTCAACGGCCCGCGCGTGAGGTCGCCGCCGATCAGTTGGACATCGTGCCGCGCCGCAAGCTCAAAGAAACCGGCACAGAACGATTCCAGCCAGGCTTCGTCCATGCTGTCCAGGGTCAGCCCCATGGTGGCCCAGGCCGGCTCGGCGCCCATGGCGGCCACATCGCTCAGGTTCACGGCCAGCGCCTTGTGGCCGACCGCGTCCGGGGGGGTATCCTCGGGGAAATGCACGCCATTGACCAGCACATCCGTGGTCACCACCAGCTCGCGTCCGGCCGGCGGCCGCACCGCGGCAGCATCGTCGCCGATACCCAGCGGCACGTCGTCGCGCTGGACCCGCTGGCGCCTGAAGAATCGATCGATGATGCTGAATTCATCCATCAGTCGGGTAGCCGCGGGGTCAGGATGGTCCGGCGGTGACCCGGCCCCGGGTCGGCATCCACGCTGTCGTGATTCGTGCCCCTGCGCCTCAAGCGGACGGCTCACCGGCCGGCCGCAGCTCACTGGCGACCTTGTCCAGGACACCATTGATGAACCGGTAGCTCAGCTCCGCGCCAAAGGTCTTGGCCAGCTCGACGGACTCGTTGATGACCACGTTGCGCGGAATATCCGAGCGGTATTCCAGCTCATAGGCGCCGATGCGCAGGATGGCCCGCTCCACCGGATCCACGTCGTCGAAGTCCCGGTCAAGCATGGGCACGATGTGCGCTTCCAGCTCCCGATGGAACAGCGGCACCTCGCACACCAGCAACTGGAAGTACTCTTCGTCGATATCGCTGGTGTCGTGCTCGCGGATGAAATGCTCCAGAATCGTTTCCGGGTCCTGCTCGGTGAGGTCCCACTGATACAGCGCCTGAACCGCGGCCTGCCTGGCAAGATGACGGCTGCTCGCGGCCATGACGGTCAATCCAGTCGGCGCAGGAGATTCGCCATCTCGAGCATTGCCAGGGCCGCATCGGCGCCCTTGTTGCCGGCTTTCGAGCCGGCCCGTTCCAGGGCCTGCTCCAGGTGCTCCACGGTAAGCACCCCGAGCCCGACGGGGATACCGAAGTCCATCTGCACGCGCGCCAGCCCGTCGCAGCAGCCGCCCGCCACGTAGTCGAAATGCGGGGTGGCGCCGCGTATCACGCACCCGAGGGCGACGATGCCGTCGGTACCGCCCCGGCTCGCCAGTTGCCGGGCGGCAAGGGGAATCTCGAAAGCCCCGGGCACGCGCACGATGCGCAGGTTGTCCTCGCTCACGCCGTGCTGCCGCAGGGCCCCCAGGGCGCCATCGAGGAGCCGGTCCGAGATCAGGCTGTTGAAGCGCGCCACGACCAGCGCGAATCGCCCCTGACGGCCCGACAGATCGCCTTCGGTGATATTGATATTGTCCATCGACATAGTCGCAGTGGCGGTTATTCCGTGAGGTAATCCACGATTTCGAGACCGAAACCGGATAAGCCGTAAAGGCGCCGCGGGCTGCCCAGAACCCGCAGCCGGGATACGCCCAGATCCGCCAGGATCTGACCGCCCACGCCCAGCATTCTAAGATCTTGTCCCGACTCGCGCCACGGGAATTCGATGTTTTTGTTCTCGGCGTGCGCATGCTGAACGCGCCTGA
>JBEPXV010000322.1:0-3375 GCA_041641695.1 Gammaproteobacteria bacterium
TCCCGGAACAGGAGTACGTCGATACCCTGCTCGCGGACCTGGAGCAGGACCTGCCCGGCGTGTGGGGACGGGTCTGCCACGCGGTATTCATCGGCGGTGGAACCCCCAGCCTGTTTTCCGCCGACGCAATAGACCGCCTGTTGTCCGGTGTGCGCGCGCGTCTTTCCCTGGCACCGGATGTCGAGATCACGATGGAGGCCAACCCTGGCAGCAGCGAGGCGGCGGCATTCGCCGGGTACCGCGAGGCGGGGGTGAACCGCTTGTCCATCGGCGTGCAGAGCTTCAACGCCGCACACTTGCAGGCGATCGGCCGGATCCATGATCCGGAGGAAGCGGCGGCCGCGGTGGATGCCGCCCGGCGGGCGGGATTCGACAATTTCAATCTCGATCTCATGTTCGGCCTGCCCGGACAGAGTGTTGCCGGGGCGCTGCAGGATGCCCGGACCGCCGTGGACCACGAGGCCCCCCACCTGTCGTTCTATCAGCTTACCCTGGAGCCCGGCACGCGCTTTCACCGGCACCCGCCCGAGCTGCCGGGCGAGGAGACCGCCTGGCGCATGCAGCAGGAGATCCAGACGCTGCTCGAGGAGCACGGCTACGAGCAGTACGAGGTTTCCGCCTACGCCCGGGCGGGCCGGCGCTGCCTGCACAATCTGAACTACTGGCGGTTCGGGGACTATCTGGGCATCGGTGCGGGCGCCCACGGCAAGGTGACCCACCATGACCATATCGAGCGCTCGGTCAAGGCGCGCAGCCCGGGCTCCTACCTGCGGAAAGCCGGCGGCGACGAGCGCATCGCCTCGCTGCGGATGCTGAGCGGCGGTGACGCCGTCTTCGAGTTCATGCTCAATGCGCTGCGGCTGAAGGAGCCGGTCCCCATCGCCATGTTTCAGCAGCGCACCGGCCGGACGCTGGCTGCGGTTAATGGTGTCCTAAAGCAGGCGGAACGTGACGGGCTTCTCAGGATTGAAAATGGCGCGCTGTCCACGACGGACGAGGGTTTTCGCTTTCTGAACGAGCTTCTGGAGCGGTTTCTGCCGGAGCCCGGCGCCCGGACCGGGTCGGCATAGGGGCTTGCCCGGGCACGACAGGGATGACCCCGACCCGGCTGGCTGCCGCAGACGCCGAGGGGCCGTTGTTTCAGTCGGTGTCCCAAAGGACGATAGTTTGTCGGAATGCAGCCCAGCCGACATAATACCCGCCACTGACCACCGCCAAACGGGATCACGCTATGGAAGTCGTCTCCATTATCGCCGCAACCATGGGCGTCGCCTGGGCGAGCGGCATCAATCTGTATGCCGCCATGGTGATGCTGGGCTGGATGGGCAGCAGCGGCCAGATCGACCTGCCGCCGGGCCTGGAGATTCTCGAGCATCCCGGCGTGATGCTGGCCGCCGCCGTCATGTATTGCGTGGAGTTCTTCGCGGACAAGGTGCCGGGGGTCGACACGGGGTGGGACGCCCTGCACAGCTTCATACGGATTCCCGCGGGCGCCATGCTGGCGGCCGGCGCCATATCGCCGCTGGGTCCCGAGGCGGAGATGATCGGCCTGATCCTCGGCGGCGCCCTGACCGCGGGCTCGCACTTTACCAAGGCGGGCAGCCGCGTGATGATCAACACCTCGCCCGAGCCGTTCAGCAACTGGACGGCATCCATAGGCGAGGATCTGCTGGTGATAGGCGGGCTGTGGACGGCGCTGAATCACCCGGTCCTGTTCATCATCCTGCTGGTCGCGTTCATTGCCCTGGTGATCTGGCTGGCTCCGAAGATCTGGCGGGGCGTCAAGAAGGTCGGTGCGAAAATCCGCGGCTGGTTCGGGGGCAGGTCCTCCATCAACGATGTGGCCGCGACGGCGGAGAGCAAATCTCCGGGCAGCGTGCGTGACGAGTCCACGGACAAGCACCGGCTGGAGTGACGTTTCCTTCGCACCGCCGGGATGAACGCCGCGCCGGGCAGGGGAATGCGGAACGACGGCCTCCGGAAATGAAGACCAGCAAAGGCGTATAAACGATGCTCTGGGTCAAGTCGGTACACATCATCTTCATGGTGACCTGGTTTGCGGGTCTGTTCTACCTGCCCCGGCTGTTCGTCTACCATGCCATGAGCAGCGATACCCCGGGCATCGAGCGTTTCAAGATCATGGAGCGCAAACTTCTCATCGGCATCATGACGCCGAGCGCCGTGCTGACCGTCGCCACCGGTCTGTGGTTGTGGCTCGGGTACGGTTTCTCGGGTGGCTGGCTGCACGCGAAGCTGGCCCTCGTGGTGGTCCTGATCGCTTACCACGTGTGGTGTGCCCGGCTGGTGCAGGTTTTCAAGCATGACCGAAACGACAAAAGCCACGTCTGGTATCGCTGGTTCAATGAGTTCCCGGTGCTGCTGCTCATTGCCATCGTGATTCTGGTGGAGGTGAAGCCGTTCTAGCCGGACGCCGGCGAACAGCTGGCCCTTATGCAGCGAAACCGGTCCGGCAGGGCCGGCCTCAGCTGAACATACCGGCATTCCGATTTCCTTCTTTGCGGTTTGACCGCGCTTCGAACACCAAGGCGACATGTTCCACGTCATCCTCTACCAGCCGGAGATTCCGCCCAACACGGGCAACGTGATCCGGCTGTGCGCCAATACGGGCTGCCGGCTCCACCTGATCGAGCCCCTGGGCTTCGAGCCGGACGACCGCCGGCTCCGGCGGGCGGGTCTCGATTACGGCGACTGGGCCCGGGTGCATCGCCAGCCTGATCTCGCCACGTGTCTCGCCCGGGAGGACATCGGGCGACTGTTCACGCTGTCCACGCACCATGAACGGCTGTATACGGCGCCCCGCTACCGGTCCGGCGACGCCTTCCTGTTCGGGCCGGAGACCGGCGGGCTGCCCGTGGACATCCGGGAGAGCGTACCGCCGGAGTACCGCATCACCCTGCCCATGCGTCCCAACAACCGCAGCCTGAACCTCGGCAACTCTGTGGCGGTGGTGATCTACGAAGCCTGGCGGCAGCTCGAGTTTTCGAGCACTTAGGCCTGGATTCATCCCGACAGATATCAAGAGTCCGGGCACGGCTCAGCGCCAGGCCACTTGCGTTCCGGGTGTTGACCGCTCGGGGCCCCCAGTACGTTGTTGCCTTCGGTGGTTATCTCTGATCGGGATTCATCCCGACAAATGTCCGCAATCGGGGCATGGATTGAGTCCAGGGCACCTGCGTTCCCGGTCATGACCAGTCGGGGCCCCCAGTACACTGGTGCCTTCGGTGGTTATCTCTGATCGGGATTCATCCCGACAAATGTCCGCAATCGGGGCATGGATTGAGTCCAGGGCACCTGCGTTCCCGGTCATGACCAGTCGAGGCCCCCAGTATACTGGTGCCTTCGGTGGTTATCTCT
>JBEPXV010000323.1:0-3365 GCA_041641695.1 Gammaproteobacteria bacterium
CCGCACCGGGGCGGCGTGAATAGAGTATCACTGGCCTCCATCACCCTATCGACTGATCTTCTCGCTACCTTTGGTGACGAATTTACGGCGTATCGGCCAACGGGCACCGACAAACCTTTTTTATATTGGTGCTGCGAAACCGCTTCCCGGCTTTTAGTTTTACTTCACGGCCGTTCTCGGCGGGATGCCGTATTTCTACACAACCCTGCCGTAACAGTCAAACCCGAAAGGGCAACGGTGCCTCAGCCGCATTGAAAATGGCAGCAATTGCGTACCCCGGCGCTCGTTATGGGTACATCGCATCATGCTGCCGCGCTTCCGAAGTGGCCCGGATATTGCATTATCTTCAGGGGTCCCGGTGCAATATGCGGGCTAGCTGCGGGCGGGATTCAGGCGCCTCTCCACCCAGCGGAACACGAACACCAGAGCGTATACCATGACCAGATAGATGATTGCTGCAGTAATGAAAACTTCATACACCGCGAAAGTCTGGGCGATCACCCGCCGGGCTACGCCGGTGAGATCGAGCAGCGTGATGGTGCTGACCAGTGACGTAGCCTGCAACAGGAACACCACTTCGTTGCCGTAGGCCGGCAGGGCTATACGGAATGCCTTCGGCATGATGATGCGCCTGAACAACAGCGCACCGGACATGCCCACCGCGCGCGCCGCTTCGATCTCGCCCCGGGGCACGCCCTGGATCGCGCCGCGCAGTATCTCGGCGGTGTATGCAGCCGTGTTCAACGTCAGGGTCAGCACGGCGCAGAACCAGGCTTCACGGAACCACATCCACAAACCCACCGATTCCAGCGCTTCGCGCAGCTGCCCGCTTCCGTAGTAGACCAGGAACAGCTGCACCAGCAGCGGCGTGCCGCGGAAATAAAACATGAATCCCTGCACGGGAAGCCGAGCCAGGGGGTTGCGCGCAAGCCTCATTGCCGCTGCCGGCACGGCGATCACGAACCCCAGCACCAGGCTGATAACGGTAATCTGGACCGTGATCCAGGTGCCCTCCATCAGGCGGGGAAAATTGTCGATGATGACTTCGATATCCATCAGCGTCTTACCCCGCGGTTCGCCCAACGCTCGGCGTGCTTCTGTCCCCACATGGACAGGATTGTAATGAGCAGGAAAATCAGCGACGCAACGAAATAGAACGTGAACGGCTTATGGGTGGTATTGGCCGCGATACGCGCGTTGCGCATCAGCTCGTCGAGCTGAATGATGGATATCAGGGCGGTAGCTTTGATCAACACCATCCAGACGTTGCCCAGGCCGGGCAGGGCGTAGCGCATCGCCAGGGGGAACCGGATCCGTCTGAACGTCAATATCTCGTGCATTCCGGCGGCGCGGGCCGCCTCGATCTGCCCCGGCGGCACCGATTGAAAAGCCCCGCGGAACACTTCCGTGCAAAAGGCGCCGTAAATGAAACCGATGGTCAGCGAGCCCGCCGTGAAGGGATCCAGGTTCACGACCACCTCATGGCCCAGCGCCGCCGACGTGTCCTGTATCAGGGTGGGAACCCCGAAGTACACCAGCAGCAGCATGATCAGCTCCGGGACTCCCCGGACAATGGTCGTGTAGGTGTCGGTGGCAAACCGCGCGACGCCGGAACCGGACAGCTTGCCCCAGGCGCCGAGCAGACCCAGAACAATCGCCACCGCCATGGCCGTGAGGCCCACGACCACGGTCATCAGCGCCCCTTCCAGCAGGGAGGCCCCGTAACCCTCCAGATTGAACAGTTCCGCCAGTGAGTTCACGGAAACGGAGATCCGGACAGGACCCGCGGGAAAGCGAAGCGCCGGCGACGACTGCCCTCAGGCAGCTCGCCGGCGCCCGCACGACTGCGCCGCGCCTTTCGACGCGGGCCGCTGTCCGGCATCGGTCAGCTGCTGTGCCGGCCGCCGCTATTCGCCGCCGTAAACGTCGAAGTCGAAATACTTGGCGTTGATCTTCTGATACGTGCCGTCCTCCCTGATCTGCTTGATGGCGTCGTTCAACATACCGCGCAGCTCCTCATCCTCCTTGCGCACCCCGATGCCGATGCCCTCGCCCAGGTATTCCTCATCCGTGTAGCTGGGACCGACGAACTCGACGTCATTCCCGGCTTCGGACTCCACGAAATCCATCAGCACGAACGCATCGGCGGCCACCAGGTCCACCCGGCCGGAAGCCAGGTCGAGGTTGGCCTGCTCCTGCTCGGCGTAGGTCTTCACCTCGGCGTCGGGAAACCGGCCCCGTACCAGGTTTTCCGAGACCGTGGCACTCTGTACGCCGACTATCTCTCCCGCGATATTCTCCGGCGAGGCATTGGTGCCCTTGCGGCGGATGAACCGAACCGGCGAGGTGTAGTACTTGTCAGTGAAGGCGATTTTCTCCTTGCGCTCCTCGGTAATGGACATCGACGCCATGATGGTGTCGAACTTCTTCGCCAGCAGCGCGGGAATGATGCCGTCCCAGTCGGACGTGACCCACTCGCAGGTGACGTCCATGGCATCACACAGCGCATTGCCGATTTCAATATCGAAACCGACCAGCTTGCCTTCTTCATTGATGTTGTTGAACGGTGGATAAGCGCCCTCGGTTCCCATCTTGACGTGGGTGATCTCGGCCTGAACCGGCCCTGCGAGGAACAGCACGGCGAATACACTGGACAATAATATTTTCATTCTACGCATTGGTTTCTCTCCACTCTATTGGTCTGTAGATCTACTTGTACTCCGAGTTCAGAAACTGCCGGCATCTGTCGGATACCGGGTTGTCGAAGACCCGGGACGGCGGGCCCCTCTCTTCGACCCGCCCCTGGTGCAAAAAGATTACCTGCGAGGAAAGTTCCCTGGCAAATCCCATTTCATGAGTCACCACCAGCATGGTGCGGCCCTCCTCCGCGAGCTGCCGCATGACCCGCAGCACTTCACCGACCAGCTCCGGGTCCAGGGCGGAAGTGGGCTCGTCGAACAACAGTACTTCGGGCTCCATGGCCAGAGCCCGGGCTATCGCCGCCCGCTGCTGCTGGCCGCCGGACAGCTGCTCGGGATATTGATGGGCCTTTTCCGCGATGCCCACCTTGTCCAGGTACTTCATGGCCAGCTCGCGCGCCTCCTCGCGGGGCCGCTTCTGCACGTGAACGGGCGCCTCCATGACGTTCTGGACAATGGTCATGTGGGTCCAGAGGTTGAAGCTCTGGAACACCATCCCGAGCCGGGTACGAAAACTGTCCACCTGCCTGCGGTCCGCGGGCACGGACTCACCGCGGCGGTTTCGCGTCATTTTCAGTGTCTCGCCGGCAAGGATCACCGCGCCCTCATCGGGAATCTCGAGGAGATTGATGCAGCGCAGGAACGTGCTCTTGCCGGACCCGCTGG
>JBEPXV010000324.1:0-3341 GCA_041641695.1 Gammaproteobacteria bacterium
GAGATCGTCGTGCCGGCGGCCAGCGCCGCGCGGTCATTGGCGGACCTGTCGGGGGCCCGTTTCGTGTTCAACGAGGCGGTCTCGTTTTCCGGCTATCGGGCTCTCGAGCATGCGCTTGCGGCGATGGCCCGGTCCTGGGAGGTCTTCGGTGTACGGGCGCGCGTGGGGTCGCATCATGCGGCCCTGGAGCGGCTGGTCCATGGTGACGCGGATGCGGCGGCGATCGATTCACATGTGCTGCTTCTTGCAAAGCGGCGGGACCCGGACATGGCCGGGCGCCTCAGGGTGATCGAGTCGCTGGGTCCGTATCCCGCGCCGCCCGTCGCCGTGAACCGGGATGCGTGTGATGTGTCGCCGGAAACACTGATGGCTTTGCTCCGGCGGTTGCCCGCCGAGGCGCTGGGGGCGGCGGCGATAACGGGCTGGTGTCCTGTGGATGACGCCTGCTACGACGCGATCCGTGCGGTTGGTGGGGATTGTCCGCGGAGTTTCCGGAGGTAGGGGGAATGAACGGATTTTGGTGCTCTCTCGTGAATCGGGCCACCATGAAGCGGGAGTGGGCGCTGCGGGGTGCTTTTTCAGTCGCTCCCCGATACTCGCTTGGTGAAAAAGCACCCCGCAGCGCCCTTTTGATGATTTGAGGCAGGGGGCGAGGTTTTGCGTCGGTGCGTTCCTATTACCGCGCTGCACATGTGCGCAATCGGGGCACGGATTGAGAACAGAGCATCTGCGTTCCCGGTCATGACCGTTCGGGGCCCCCAGTACTCTGGTGCCTTCGGTGGTTATCTCTCCCGATACTCGCTTGGTGAAAAAGCACTCGGCAGCGCCCTGATGGTAATTTGAGGGAGGCGGCGAGGTTCTGCGCCGGCTCTCAGCGCTGCAGGTCTTTGATCACCGCCGTCAGAAAGCGTGCGGCTTCGCCGCCGGTGACGCAGCGGTGGTCGAAGGTCAGTGACAACGGAATGATCCGGTGCACGGCGGGCCGGCCGTCCGCGGCCACCACTTCCCGGCGCATGGCACCGGCGCCCAGGATTCCCACGGTGGGGGGCACGACGATGGGGCTGGCGTAGCGGCCGCCCATGGTGCCGAAGTTCGACAGGGTAAAGGTGTAGGAGCGCATTTCTTCGGGTGGGACGTTGCGTTCCTGGATCGCCTTTTTGATGTTGTCGAGTCCGCTTCGCAGGCTGCTCTCGTCGCGGTTGTTGATGTCGCGCAGTACCGGCACGAACAGGCCGTCTTCGCTGTCGACCGCGATCGCGAGATCGATCTTCTCCAGCACGCGGCGGCCGACGGCGTGGCCGTCGTACCAGGCGTTCAAGCCCGGCTCGGCCTCGCGCCCGGCGATGATGGCCCGGATCAGGCGCAGCATGACGTTCTGGTTCTTGTCCCAGTGGTCGATGTCGGCGTCTTCCATGACTGTCGCCGCGGCCACTTCTTCGTGGGCCTGGGCCATGGAACGGGCCATGTGCTTGCGCACGCCGCGCAGCTTTTCCATCGGCCCGACTTCCTCGAGTATCTTTGCCACCCGCTTGACGTCCTGGGCGGTCACCATGCCGTCCGCGCCGCTCGGTGAGACGGTCGACAGCTCCACGTCCAGGCGCTTGGCCAGGGCGCGCACCGCCGGGGTTGCCTTGACCCCGGTGCCCCGCTGGCCGCCGCCGGTGGCCCGCTCCTTGACGACTTCGTCGCCGCTCTCCACGGCGCCCACCACCGAGCCGGCATCCTCGCGTTTCGCCGGATCCGCGGACTCTTCCCCGGCCGGCGGGGCGGCGTCGCCGGCACCGCCTTCCACGTCGAAGTCCGCCAGCGGCTCGCCCACCTGGAGCACGTCGCCGGGCTCGCCGTAGCGCTTGAGGATGGTGCCTTCGTACGGGCTCGGCACTTCGACAATCGCCTTGGCGGTCTCCACCGCTACCAGCTCCTGGTCCTTTTTCACCTTGTCGCCCTCGGCGACGTGCCACTCGACGATCTCGGCGTCGGGAAGGCCTTCGCCGAGGTCCGGCAGCTTGAACACGGTCTTGGCCATTTACGCGAACTCCATGGTTTCTGTCACCGCCCGGCAGATCTGATCGACCCCGGGCAGGTAGTGGCTTTCGAGCTTCAGCAGCGGCATGATTGTGTCGTAGCCCGTCACGCGCCTTACCGGGGCGAACAGGCTGAGCAATCCTTTCTCGGCCAGCTCGGCGGCGATCTCGGCGCCGACTCCGCAGGTGCGGGCCGCCTCGTGCACGATCACGCAGCGGCCGGTGCGCTCCACGGATTCCAGGATGGTGCCGATGTCCAGTGGCTTAATGGTGGCCAGGTCGATGACCTCGCAGGAGATGCCCGACTCTTCTTCCAGCTTGTCCGCCGCCTGCAGGGTCTCGTGCATGGAGGCGCCCCAGGATACCAGAGTGATGTCCGTGCCGTGGCGCAGCGTGAAGCACACGTCCAGTGGCAGCGCCTCGCCGTTGTCCTCGATTTCCTGTTTCTGCAGCCGGTAGATGCGCTTGGGCTCGAGGAAGACCACCGGGTCGGGGTCGCGAATGGCGGCGAGCAGCAGCCCGTAGGCGCGCGCCGGCGAGGAGGGGATTACCACCCGCACGCCGGGCATGTGGGCGAACATGGCCTCGGTGCTTTCCGAGTGGTGCTCCGGCGCGCGGATGCCGCCGCCGAAGGGCGCCCGCAGCACCATGGGGCAGCTCAGCCGGCCGCAGGTGCGGTTGCGCATCCGCGAGGCGTGGCTGATGATCTGGTCCACCGTGGGGTAGATGAAGCCCATGAACTGAATTTCCGCCACGGGCTTGAGGCCCTGGGCCGCCATGCCCACGGACAGCCCGGCAATCATGGTTTCCGCCAGCGGCGTATCGAGGACCCGGTGCTCGCCGAAACGCTGCTGCAGTCCGGCGGTGGCACGAAACACGCCGCCGTTGACGCCGATGTCCTCGCCGAGCAGCACCACGGTCTCGTCGGCGTTCAGCTCATATGCCAGGGCCGCATTCACGGCTTCCACCATCGCCAGGTTACTCATCGCGCCGCCCCTTTGCCTTCACCTCATCCCGCTGGTTCCGGTACAGCGCCGGCAGCGTTTCGTACAGGTTGTCGAACATGGTCTCCGGCGCGCGCGGCTCGGCGGCCAGGTATTGCTCCACCGCTGCGTCGACCTCCTGCTTGCACTGCCCGGTCAGCGCCTCCTCGCGCCCCTCGTCCCAGCCGCCCTGGGCCGCGAGGTAGCGCTTGAGACGCGCGATCGGGTCCGTCTGTTTCGCCGCCTCGACTTCCTCGCTGCTGCGATAGCGGCTGGCGTCGTCCGCCGTGGTGTGGTCGTGCCAGCGATAGGTCAGGGCCTCGATGACGGTCGG
>JBEPXV010000325.1:0-3338 GCA_041641695.1 Gammaproteobacteria bacterium
CGATGACCTCCTCCACTTCCGCCTCCTGCTCGGCGATGTGAATGTGCACGGGCCCGCCCCGGAACGCGCGGACAACCGCTTTCAATTGCTGCGGAGACGTGGCCCGCAGCGAGTGCGGCGCAATACCAACCCGCGCGTCGGCACCGAGCCCGGCAAGCGCCGCCGAACGCGCTTCCTGCACCAGCGTGGAATAGCCGTCCAGGTCATTGGCGAAGCGCATCTGCCCCGCTTTCAACGCCTGCTCCCCGGCGCCGCCGTTGGAATACAGCACCGGCAGATGCGTCAACCCGATGCCGGTTTCCTTCGCGGCGGCGAAGATGCGTTCGGTGGTTTCCGTGATCCGGTCGTAGGGCTGGCCGCTGGTGCGGTGATGAAGATAGTGGAACTCGCCCACGGCGCCGTAGCCGGCCTCCAGCATTTCCATGTATGCCAGCGCCGCGATCGCCTCGATGTGCTCCGGCGTAAGCTGGCGGACGAAACGGTACATGAGCTCGCGCCACGACCAGAAGCTGTCCCGCCCCGCCGACCGGTGCTCGGTCCGGCCCGCCATGGCGCGTTGAAACGCATGGCTGTGCAGGTTGCACGGCCCAGGCAGCAGCACCCGGTCGCCCAGGGCGGTGTCATCCGGCTCGCGGACAACCCCGCTTTCCACTGCCCCGATGCGGCCGTCGCCGGCGACCGTGACGCGGACGTTTTCGGTCCAGCCGTCCGGCAGAAGGGCGCATTCTGCGAATAGTCGTGTCATATCGGTTTTATAGACACCCGGAAAGGTTGCAGGTATTTTGCATGAAACGAAATGCCGGAACGAAGCGCCGGGGAATCCGTGCACGGCAACGACTTGCTGCTGACAAACGCCGCCATGGCCACTATGAACGGTGGTGATGCGCCCTATGGGCTGTTGGAAGACGGCGCGCTCGTCATCTCCGGCGAGCGAATTCACTGGGTCGGCCCCCGGGACACACTGCCGGAAGATCTTCGCAGCCTGCCGGAGGAAGACCTCGGAGGCAAAGTTGTCACACCGGCATTGATCGACTGCCACAGCCACCTGGTTCACGGCGGCAACCGGGCGCGCGAGTTCGAGATGCGCCTGGAGGGCGCCGGCTACGAAGAGATCGCGCGGGCCGGCGGCGGTATATTGTCCACGGTACGCGCTACGCGGCAGGCATCCGAGGACGAGCTGATCGCCGGCGCGCTGCCGCGCGTCGACGCCATGATCAGCGAGGGCACCGCCGTCATCGAGATCAAATCCGGCTACGGCCTGGACCTGGACACCGAAATGAAGATGCTGCGCGCGGCGCGGCGCATCAGCGAGGCGAGGCCGGTGGAGATCCGGACCACGTTTCTCGGCGCCCACGCGGTTCCACCGGAGTATGAAGGCCGCGCCGGGGATTATATCGACTTCATCTGCGAGACCGTCCTGCCAACGGTGCACCGCGACCGGCTGGCGGACGCCGTGGACGCCTTCTGCGAGCGCATCGCGTTTACAACCGGCCAGGTGGCGCACCTGTTCACCAGGGCCCGGGACCTGGGGCTGCCGGTCAAGCTGCATGCGGAGCAGCTGTCGGACTCCGGAGGCGCCGAGATGGCTGCCTCCTTCAGCGCCCTGTCGGCGGACCACCTCGAGCATCTGGACACCGACGGCATCAGTGCCATGGCAATGGCGGGCACTGTCGGCGTGCTGCTTCCGGGCGCCTTCTACACACTGCGGGAAACCCGGCTGCCGCCGGTCGAGGCGATGCGGGAGGCTGGTGTGCCCATGGCCGTGGCCACCGACTGCAATCCCGGCACGTCGCCGGTCGCTTCGCCCCTGGCGGTGCTCAACATGGCCTGTACCCTGTTCCGGTTGACCCCGGAAGAGGCGCTGGCCGGCATGACCTGCCACGCCGCACGGGCGCTGGGCATGGAGGACCAGGCCGGCACCCTGGAACCGGGCAAGCTCGCCAATCTGGCCGTCTGGGATATCGATCATCCCGCTGAGCTGGCCTACTTCCTGGGCCTGAACCGGCTGGCGCAGCGGGTTTACCGGGGCCGGCTGCAGTGAGCGGCTTGACCCTGACGCCGGGTGCGACCCGGCTCGCCGACCTGGAGCGCATCCACCGCGGCGGGGAGCATTGCCGCCTCGACCCCGCCTGCCGTGAGCCGGTGGAACGGTCCGCCGGGATCGTGGCTGAAGCGGCCGCCGGAGACGAACCTGTGTACGGTATCAACACGGGCTTCGGCAAGCTGGCCCAGGTGCGGATCGCGGCCGGTGATACCGAAACTCTCCAGCGCAACCTGATCCGTTCCCACTGCGCCGGCGTCGGCGACCCGCTGCCCGCCGACGTGGTGCGGCTGGCCATGGCGCTGAAGCTTTTGTCCCTGGGGCGCGGTGCTTCCGGCGTGCGCTGGCGACTGATCGAAGTACTGGAGCGGATGCTGGAGTGCGGTGTGATCCCGGTGGTGCCGGAGCAGGGCTCGGTCGGCGCCTCCGGCGACCTCGCGCCCCTGGCGCACATCGCCGCGGTGATGATCGGCGAGGGCGAGGCCTTTATCGGGGACGAACGACTCACTGGCGGGGCCGCTCTCGAGCAGGCGCAGATCGACCCGGTCGTGCTCACCGCCAAGGAAGGCCTGGCCCTGATCAACGGCACCCAGATTTCCACGGCGCTGGCCCTGGCGGGTCTGTTCGGCGCACACCGCCTGTTGAACAGCGCCCTGGTGACGGGAGCCCTGTCCACCGACGCCGGCATGGGGTCGTCGGCCCCGTTCAGCGCCGGTATACACGCGCTGCGCGGCCAGCCGGGGCAGATCGCCGCCGCGGACACCCTGCGAACGCTGATGTCCGGCTCGGAGATCCGCGAGTCGCATCGCTTCGGGGACGAGCGTGTGCAGGACCCCTACTGCCTGCGCTGCCAGCCGCAGGTGATGGGCGCCTGCCTGGACCTGCTGCGCCAGACCGGCCGCACCCTCGAGCGCGAGGCGAACGCGGTCACCGACAATCCCCTGATATTTCCGGAGGACGGAACCATCCTGTCCGGCGGCAACTTTCACGGCGAGCCGGTGGCCTTCGCCGCGGATCAGCTCGCGCTGGCGGTCGCGGAGATCGGCTCCATCACCGAGCGGCGCATCGCCATGCTGGTGGATCCCGCCCTCAGCTTCGGGCTGCCGGCTTTTCTGGCGCCCGACCCCGGGCTCAATTCGGGCTTCATGGTGGCCGAGATCACCGCCGCGGCGCTGTACTCGGAAAACAAGCAACGCGCCGCACCCTGCTCCGTGGACTCGACCCCCACCAGTGCGGACCAGGAGGACCATGTGTCCATGGCCACGCACGGCGCGCGGCGCCTGCTGGACATGAACGA
>JBEPXV010000326.1:0-3338 GCA_041641695.1 Gammaproteobacteria bacterium
CCGGCCAAGGCCGGCGCACGCAAAGCGCGTCTGGAAAAGCTGGGCGGGCGGCCGGAAACCCTGATCTTCTACGAATCGGTGCATCGCCTTCAGGATTCCCTGGGCGACATGTGCGAGGTGCTCGGCGGTGAACGCCGGGCGGTGCTGGCCCGGGAGCTCACCAAGCTGCACGAGACCATCCGCCGCGATACGCTGCAGGAAATCACGCGATGGGTCGCGTCGGACCCGCAGCAGCGCAAAGGCGAGCATGTGATCCTGGTGGAAGGCGCCGCGGAATCCGAGGACGGCGAGGGCGAGCGCGTCCTGGATATCCTGTGCGAGCAGCTTCCCGTCAGCCAGGCGGCAGAGCTGGCCGCGAAGATCACCGGGGCCGCCAGGAACCGGTTGTACCGGCTGGCCTTGAGGAAGAAGAAAAAGGGGACGGAGGGATTTTAGAAAAATCCCTCCGTCCCCACTGCTGTCCCACAATCGCTGCCTTCGGTGCGCCGAATTGGTCGTATTCCCAAGGGATTGCGATCAAGGTGATGGTTCGGGACATGAAACACGTGAAAAGAACGTCCCTTCTCCCTCCGGGAGAAGGACAGGATGAGGGGGGCAATTAAATCAAGGGATTACCACGGTTCGGCCCCCCTCACCCCAACCCTCTCCCGGAGGGAGAGGGAGTTTGTGGGACAGCAGTGCCTCCGTCCCCTTTTTTGAACCCCCTTGGGCCTGCCGTCATATCAAACCACAACTTGTTGTATTTCGAACGCCACGGGCGTATGTTTCCATGCGGGAAGTCAGCCGAACGGTCGCCCCGGCTTTTGCCGGGGAGGAAAGTCCGGGCTCCGACAGGGCAGGGTGCCAGGTAACCCCTGGGCGGCGTGAGCCGACGGAAAGTGCCGCAGAAAATATACCGCCACGCGCAAGCGTGGTAAGGGTGAAATGGTGCGGTAAGAGCGCACCGCGCTTCCGGCAACGGAAGTGGCAGGGTAAACCCCACCCGGAGCAAGGCCGAATAGGAGTCCCATGGCGTGGCCCGCGCCGGACTCGGGTAGGCTGCTCGAGGCGGACGGCGACGTCCGTCCCAGATGAATGACCGTTTTTGACAGAACCCGGCTTACAGGCTGGCTTCCCACATCTTTAATTAAGAATAAAAAAGGGGACGGAGGGATTTTAGAAAAATCCCTCCGTCCCCTTTTTTGTTTTTTCAGTTTTAAATCAGCATGTTTTAACCATCTCCTAAAGCACTACTGGAACTTGCGCAAGATGACGTAAGTTTTTGTACGAAAAGGACTTTTTCGTCGATCAACGGCCTGAAATCGCTTGACTTGCCGACGACGCCCTCTCTATAGTGTCGCGAAGTGGGACGAAGTGGGTAATTGTGGGTTGAAACGAGCGAGGCCAAAACGTGTTTAGGGGGATCACCGCGCTGAATCTGGACGCCAAGGGACGTCTGGCGATCCCCGCTCGCTATCGCGAAGCCCTCCTCCAACAATGCGACGGCCAGCTCGTCACCACCATCAATCCTGACGAGAAATGCCTGTGGATGTATCCCCTGGACGCCTGGGAGGACATCGAGGACAAGCTGGTCAGGCTGCCCACCCTTGACCCCAGGGCCCAGCGGCTCAAGCGCCTGCTCATCGGCCACGCGACGGATTGCGAGGTCGACGGCAACGGCCGGATCCTGGTGCCCCCGCCGCTGCGCAGCTATGGCGCGCTGACCAAGCGCGTGATGCTGGTGGGGCAGGGCAACAAGTTCGAGATCTGGGACGAGGAGCTCTGGAATGCGCAAACCGAGGCGGCATTGATGCAGCAACCGGATGACTCTCCCTTGCCCCCTGAAATGACAACCCTGGCCCTGTGACAGGCGTGCGCAGCCATGACCGAACACGCACCGGTGCTTCTGGACGAGGCCCTGAAGGCATTGAATATCAAGCCCGGCGGCATCTATCTCGACGTGACCTACGGCCGCGGCGGGCACAGCCGCGCCATCGCCGAGCGGCTGGGCGGGGACGGCCGGCTGATCGCCCTGGACCGGGATCCCGAGGCGGTCCGCTGGGGCCGGGAGCACCCGCCCCGCGGGCCGCGATTCGACATTGCGCGGGCCCCATTCTCGCAGCTGCGCCGGGTGCAGCGCGAGCTGATGCCGGACCAGCTCGCCGACGGCATCCTCGCCGATCTGGGCGTCTCCTCGCCGCAGCTCGGGGATGCGGAACGCGGCTTTGCTTTCAACCGGGAAGGGCCTCTCGACATGCGCATGGACCCCGATAGCGGCCCGAGCGCCCGGGAGTGGATCGCGGAGGCGGATTACGCCGAGCTCAAGTGGGTGATCAAGACCTATGGAGAGGAGAAGCAAGCGGCACGGATTGCCCGGGCTATCGTCGAGCACCGCGCGACTGCGCCCATCGACACGACGCGGGATCTCGCCGACCTGATAACGCGCCACGTGCCGGCGCGCGAACCGGGCCGGCACCCCGCGACACGCACTTTTCAGGCCATACGCATGCATATCAACGACGAGCTGGGCGAGCTCCGGGCCCTGCTGCCCCAGGCTGTGGAGGGCCTGCGAGCGGCCGGGCGACTGGTGGTGATCAGCTTTCACTCCCTGGAAGACCGGATCGTCAAGCGCTTCCTGCGTGACGAAGCGCGCGGTGATCCGTTCCCGAAGGACCTGCCGGTCGCGGCCAGCGAGCTGAAGCCGCGGGTCAGGATCATCGGCAAGCCGGTGCGGCCGTCCCGGCAAGAGCTGCAAGCCAACCGCCGCGCGCGCAGCGCCATCATGCGGGTCGCGGAGCGCACGGAGGCCGCCTGTGCGTAGCGCCATGGCAGCCCTGGCCGTCCTGGTGGTCCTGAGCGGATTCGCCAACATTTTCCTCCGTCATCAGCACCGCCTGATGTTCAACGCCCTGCAGACACAGCAACAGCAACGCGACCAGTTGAATACCGAGTGGCAGCAGCTTCTGCTGGAGCAGAGCACCTGGTCATTCCAGCACTTCGTCGAGAAGAAGGCGCGCGACAAGCTTGACATGGTGTTTCCCGAGTCCATCGACAGACTGGTGGTGGAGCGCCCATGAGCGACGCCCCCCACAGCCCCGGCCACCGCCTGCGCCACCACCTGGTGCTGTGGCTCCTGCTGGCCGGCTTCGGCCTGCTGGCGGCCCGCGCCGCCCAGCTGCAGCTATTGGAGCACGAGTTCCTGCAGTCGAAGGGCGACGTCAATTACCTGACCGTTCAGACCTCCCACGCCAACCGCGGCATGATCCTGGACCGCAATGGCGAGCCGCTGGCGGTGAGCAGCGCGGTGGATTCGGTCGTGGCCGACCCGAAAGCGATACGCCGCGCCGGGGGCTTCGAGG
>JBEPXV010000327.1:0-3335 GCA_041641695.1 Gammaproteobacteria bacterium
CGCCAGGCGCCCATGTCCCGCGCCCGGGCGAGCTTGTCGTCGCTGGACGAGGTGATGATCGCACGCGCCCCGAGAAGCCGGGCGAACTGCAGGGCGAACACGGACACGCCGCCGGTGCCCAGCAACAGTACCGTGTCTCCCGCCTTGACCCGCGCCGCCCCCACCATGGCGTTCCAGGCGGTCAATGCCGCGCACGGCAGGGTCGCCGCTTCCTCGAAGCCGAGGTGATCCGGGATGGGCACCACGCCGCGCGCCCGCAGGACTACCTCCTCGGCGAGCACGCCATCCAGGGCACCGCCCAGGGCGCTGGCCATGGCGGTTTCGGTGCATGGGCCGTCCTCCCAGTCCTGGAAGAAGCAGCTTGCCACGCGATCTCCCACCGCCACGTCCGTAACCCCCGGGCCGACTGCCGCCACTTCGCCGGCGGCGTCGGAGTTGGGGGTACGGGGAAGCGGCAGGTTGCGGGACGCGGGATCCCGTACCGTGGCCAGGTCGCGGTAGTTGATCGATGACGCCCTAACGCGTAGGCGCACCTCGCCCGGGCCGGGTTCGCGGCTCTCCCGCTCGACGCACTCCAAAGCGTCGATACCATCGTGCGAATTGATCTGCCAGGCGCGCATCATCGCGGGTGCCTCACTGGGAAGGACGACGTGCGGCACGCCGCCATCACGATTTGCTGATCAGACAACAGGTTGGTTTCTTGAATTGCAGGCATCCCGTGTTTGTACGTCAGGCCGGCTCCGCGATCAAGCCGCTCCGGTGGAGCGTACGCCAGGGAACAGCGCCGGTCAGGTACTCGTTTCCGGCAATACTGTAAAGCGACGTTCACCGGCGCCCGCTACTTGAACAACAGCACCCAGAGCGCAGCGGCGAGCGTGCCGCAGCCCGCCGCCAGTATCAGCATCACCGTAGCGATGAAACGGCGCGGCTGTCCCGCGAGGCTGTAATTGACGTGCTGCAGCCTGATTGCCCTGCTTTCCCAGGCGCTCCACGCCAGACACAGCCCGAAGCCGCCGAGAAAAAGCGCCGCCACGCCGGCAAGGGCCTGCGGAGCGGACGCGTCCGGGCTTTCGGTATCGAAGAACAGCAGCGCCGCGCCGCATATCACGAACAAGGCGGCGAACAACCATGTCAGTCTCTCAGAGAACCGCATGACGCAATTATAGGCAGGTCCCGCCAGCGCGTGTGCGGCCGGGCAATCGAAAAAAAACGGAGCCCCGGAGGACCCCGTTAATCTTGTTTTTCTTTTTTACTTTATAACCGGGCTGGCGATGCGGGCCCTACTCCGCCGGGATGTCCTCCGGGCTCTGGAGCTGCACCGTCTCGATCCCGCCGTCTTCGGTGAACTGCCAGATCTCGACCGGCGTCTTCACGTCGCCATTGTCGTCGAAATCCGTCGCGCCGGCCGCGCCGGTGTAGTCCACGTCCTCGCCGGCCTTGATGGCTTCCATGCCCTTGACCAGGGCATCCACCGTGCCGCCGACGATCTGTTCGCCCGGCGGGTTCGACACCGGCCGCAGGTGGTCGCGCAGGGTCTCGCCATTGATGTCGGTGGTGCCGTTCGCGTAGGCACGTGCCGCGGCCAGGCCGATGGCGATGCCCGCATCGTACGCCGAGCCCGTGAAGGGCGGCACGCGGTCGTGGCCGAAGGCCTCCTTGTAAGCCTTCTCGAAATTCTGGAAGGCCGGGATGCCCGGGTCCTGACCGGGCGCCGTGCCGTACTTGCCGGATAGATCACCGGCGCCAACCGCCTCGACCACCTTCTCCGACTTGTTGCCGTCGCAGAACATCCAGTTGTTATAGCTAAAGGTGTCTCTTGCTTCCTTCAGGAAAGCCGCGGTGTGGCCTGGATAGCTGGCGCAGAACAGCACGTCGGGATCGTCCTTCAGGGCCACGGCGAGCTGCGACTTGTAGGTCGGCTGCACCTCTTCCGGGTGCGGGACCTGCGCATGCACCGTCCCGCCCCGGAGCTGGAACGACCGGGCAAACGCGTTCGACAGGCCCTGGCCGTAGGGGTTATTGACGAAGATCGTGGACGCCGTCTTGTACTTCACGTCGTCCAGAATCTCGCCCGAGGCGAGCTGCGCCACCACGACGCCCTGGAAGGTGTCCGGGGACGTCGTGCGGAACAGCAGATCGGTTTCGCTGTCCTCCGGCAGTACTGAGATCAGCGGCGAGGTGGAGCCATTGGAAATCTGCAGCACGCCGTTGGGAATGCTCACCGACGTGGCCGTAGCGACGGTGACGCCGCTGGACCAGGCGCCGATGATTGCCGGCACGCCGTCGGCGTTCACCAGCTTGCGCGCCGACTCGATGGCCGGCGTGGGCAGCGTATTGGTGTCCTCGGTGACGAGATTGCTGATCAACGGCCCCCCGAAGACTTCCTTCGCGGCTTGGTTGATCTGGTCCACGGCAAGCTGCGCCGCGTCCTGGTAGAAAGGCCCGAATTCCGCCGCCGATCCGGTCATCGGCGCGATCTGGCCCAGGGTAATGGGCGACGGCGCCGCCTTGATACGCACTGAGTAGGTGCCGCCGACGGCCACCAATGCCCCGGTCATCGCCGTAGTCTGCAGGAACCGGCGGCGGCCGATCGAGGGATTCAAGGAGTTGTTCTTGTCGGTTGTGTGAGACATGATTCCGACCTCCTGGACAAGTGGTTTGCTGGACGCAACCGCCGGCCCAATTCTCCTCCGGGCCGCCATGCGCCCAATGGGATGTGACTCACTACGATACGTTAACCCTACCAAACCCGAAACCCGTAGAAAACGCCCCGGACCCGGGATCATACTGGATGCGAATACAGCCTCGCTCTGTACCGAGGGCGCGGGGGTGGACGCGGAATACTCTGCAGCGCCCCTGGAAACAGGGGTCAGCCGCGCGCCTCGATCGGCGCGGGCTCGTCGATGTGAAACCCCTGGACGAAGTCGACCCCCAGATCCCTGACCGCCTGTCGGGCTGTAGCGGTCTCGACGTACTCGGCAATGGTGCGGATGCCGAGCTCGGCGGCAATCTGCTGGATGGCATGGACCATGGCCCGGTCCATGCGGTCGTGCTGGATATTGCGGACGAAGCTGCCGTCGATCTTCAGAAAATCGACCGGCAAATGCTTGAGATAGACAAACGACGACATGCCGCTGCCAAAGTCGTCGAGGGCCACCAGGCAACCGAGCCCGCGCAGCCGGGAGATGAAGCGCTCCGCCTTGCTCAGGGAGCGAACGACCGCCGTCTCGGTGATTTCGAAGCAGCAGAATTCCGGGGCGACTTTGTAGTGGTACAAGCGGCGCCGGATGAACTCGAACACCTTCTCCTCGCCGATGCTGTGGCCGGACAGATTA
>JBEPXV010000328.1:0-3330 GCA_041641695.1 Gammaproteobacteria bacterium
CCCATTTACATGCAGACACAGGAATGCCTCGATACCAAGGAAAAGGAGGAGATCGGCTGGGAGGATTTCCTCGACATGACGATCGGCCAGGCGGTGGTCTGGGCTTCGCAGAACATAGACCCGAAGGAGAGGCCGTCGGAATTGATTACCTCGGAACCCTATGTGATGGGCTCCCATGCCACCTGTTCCGGGGCCTGGGCAAGCGGGCCGGAGGACTGCGCGCCGGACGACTACCAGTGGGGCTACAACCGGATGACCACCATCGAGGGGTTGTTCGGGGCCGGCGACACGATCGGCGGCTCGGCGCACAAGTTCTCCTCCGGATCCTTTACTGAGGGACGGCTGGCCGGGAAGGCGGCGGTCAAATATGTGATGGAAATGACCGGGACCCCGCCGGAAGCGGACGAGAACCAGGTGAGGGGACTGCGGGAGACGGTATTCCAGCCGCTGGAAAACTACCGCGTGGGGCGGAACGAGATCGTCGGCGGGACGGTGTCGCCGAGCTACATAACGCCGATTCAGGGGCTGCACCGGCTGGAAAAGCTCATGGACGAGTACGTCGGGGGCATCAGCACCTACTACGTGACCAACGAGCACCTGCTCAACCGGGGCCAGGAGCTGATGGATATGCTGCGGGAGGATATGGAGCATATCGGCGCCGAGGATCTCCATCAGCTGCAGAGGGCATGGGAGCTGCGGCACAGGGTGTTGACCGCCGAGTCCGTGCTGCGACACACGCAGTTCAGGAAGGAGACCCGATGGCCGGGCTACTACTATCGTGCCGACTATCCAAGGCTGGATGACACCGAGTGGCATACGTTTACCGGATCGCGGTACGATGCAAAGACCGGTGAGTGGCACATGAGCAAGCTTCCCGTCCACCACATCATCTAGCCCGCCCGTGATCGTGTGTTGACCCGAGGAACGACTGCGACCGAGCTCCCTCAGGTTTCCGGGATCACCGGCAGCTTCGTGGCCGAATCGACCGGCACCTAGAGGGCATATTGGCCATCGTCACCCGCCGATACCGGGGACTGCTAAAACGAGCGCTGCCGTTTCTCCGCTGGCAGCACCGGGTCACCCGGGAAACCCTCCGGGCCGACCTGTTTGCCGGACTCACCGGCGCCGCGCTGGTTTTGCCGCAAGGGGTAGCTTTTGCCACCATAGCGGGGATGCCGCCGGAGTACGGACTGTACGCCAGCATTGTTCCGGCGATCGTGGCCGCGCTCTTTGGTTCGTCCTGGCACCTCGTTTCCGGCCCCACGACCGCGGCGTCCATCGTCATGTACTCGTCATTGAGCGGCCATGCCATCCCGGGCAGCGATCACTACATCGTCCTGGCGCTGACGTTGACATTCATGGTGGGCGTAATCCAGTTCGTAATGGGCATGGCCAGGCTCGGGGCACTGGTGAATTTCATCTCCTATCCGGTGATCGTGGGATTCATGGCCGGCGCCGCGATTCTGATCGTGACGACGCAGGTGGACAACTTTCTCGGTCTGAACATTCCTGCAGGGGAGTATGTCCACGAGACGATTTACCAGGCGTGGGTTCACAGCGGCGATATAGATCCCTGGGTATGTGCCGTGGCTGTGATCACCATGGCATCGATCATCCTCCTGCGGCTGTTGCTGCCGCGTTTCCCGAGCATGATCACCGGCCTGCTGGTGGGGAGCGTCGCGGCGGTGTCCCTGAACTGGTTCCTCGGGCAGCCCCAGACCGGCATCGAGATGGTCGGTGCCCTGCCGCGGCAACCACCGCCGCTTTCAGCGCCCTCCTTCTCCATTGACGTGATCCAGAACCTGGCGCCGGTGGCGCTGGCGATGACGCTGCTCGCCCTGACCGAGGCGGCGTCCATTGCCAAGGCCATTTCCATGCGCTCGGGGCAGGCCATAGACGGCAACCAGGAGTTCATGGGCCAGGGGTTGTCCAATGTTGTCGGGAGTTTCTTTTCCTCCTATGTTGCCACCGGATCATTCAACCGCAGCGCGGCCAACTACGAGGCGGGGGCCAGGACGCCCCTGGCCGCCGCATTTGCCGGCGCACTGCTTCTGTTCATCATCCTGGCGGTCGCTCCCCTGACGGCATACCTGCCGAAGGCCGCGCTTGCCGGAATACTGTTTCTGGTCGCCTGGCGGCTGATCGATTTTCATTTCATCGGGGTTATTGTCCGCGCCGACCGGGCGGAAGCCGTGGTCATGATCGTTACGTTCGTGAGCACATTGATCTTCAAGCTGGATTTCGCCATTCTGCTCGGAGTTATTCTGTCCCTCGTTGCCTACCTGAGAAAGACCTCGCGGCCCCGGATCACGCCCAGGGTTCCGGATCCGCATTCCGTGCAGCGCAAGTTCACCTCTGACATGAACCTTCCGGAGTGTCCGCAGTTGAAAGTTCTGCGAATCGAGGGCTCGTTGTACTTCGGCTCAGTCTCTCACGTGCGGGAGCTGCTGCGGCGCTATCGCGAGCACTATCCGCAGCAGACGCATCTCCTGCTGCTGACCAAGGGCATCAATCAGGTCGACATCTCCGGCGCCGAGCTGCTCGCCGAGGAGGCCGCCGCCCGCCGCGCCATGGGCGGCGATCTGTATCTTTACCGGCTCAAGGAGTCCGCCAGCGCAGTCATGGATCGCGGTGGATATCGCGACAGGATAGGAAAAGACAACATGTACGATTCCAAGAGGGAGGCAATTCAAAGCATCTTCGAGCGGCTCGACAGGGACATCTGCATGGCCTGCACCAAGCGCATCTTCTGGGAGTGCCGGGCGGTTCCCAAGGTAGACGGGAATCCGTCCTCCTGCTGAACGGGGCCGCCCGAGCCGCCCCCGGAACGAGCCGGCCGCCGGAATACGGGGCGGCCGCTGGCGCGCTGCAGGGGCGGCGGCGGCGCTAGGATTCAGAGCATGCGGCGCCGCCGGCGTCTTGCGCCATACTCAGCACGATACGCACGGTGGCGATGATGTCCTCGACATCGGCGCCCCGCGACAGATCGGCGACCGGGCGCGCGAAGCCCTGCAGCACGGGCCCGATGGCGGTGGCGCCGCCGAGGTGCTGGACCAGCTTGTAGGCGATGTTGGCGGCGTTAAGATCAGGGAAAACCAGCACGTTGGCGCGGCCGGCGACCCGGCTGTCACCGGCGGTCTTGCGGGCGGCAATTTCCTGCACCAGCGCCGTGTCGGCCTGCAGCTCGCCGTCAATGGCCAGGTCCGGCGCGCGCTCCCGGGCGATGGCGAGAGCTTCCAGAGTCTTGTCGATAACGGGGTGACGGGCGCTGCCGTGGGTGGAGAATGACAGCAGCGCGACGCGGGGCTCCTCGTCCAGCAGGTTGCGGGC
>JBEPXV010000329.1:0-3315 GCA_041641695.1 Gammaproteobacteria bacterium
CAGCTGCTGCTGGTGGTGGACTATGTAATCGCCGAGGCGGGCGCCTACTTCAATCTGCCGGCGCGCAAGGAAGGGATCATCCCCGGCTGCGCGAACCTGCGGCTGCCGCGCTTCATGGGGGAGCGCACGGCGCGCCAGGCCATCATGTTCGACAAGACGTTCCACGTCGATGAGCCGGACGCCCGGGTGCTGGTCAACGAGACGGCGCCCCGCGAGGAGCTGGACGAACGGGTCGAGCAGGTCATCACCAATGCCATGGGCTCGGGGATGGTGAGCGCGGGCGCCAATCGCCGGGCGCTGCGGGTTCAGGCCGAGCCGGTGGACGTGCTGCGCCGCTACATGGCCACGTACGCGTTCGAGCAGGGTTTCTGCCACCTCAGCGAGCAGCTGGTGGAGAACCTGGAGCGCTACTGGAACGCGAAAAACCGGAGTCTGTAGGCCGGGATTCATCCCGACAAACGTCAAGAAACCGGGGCACTGATCGAGTCCAGGGCACCTGCGTTCCCGGTCACGACGGTCGGGGCCCCAATATGTCAGTGCCTTCGGCCGCTAACCCTGGTCGGGATGAATCTAAACTACACCCGCTCGATAACGACGGCGATCCCCTGGCCGACGCCGATGCACATGGTGCACAGCGCGTAGCGGCCGCCGCGCTGGTGAAGGGCGTGCACCGCGGTGGTGACCAGGCGCGCGCCGCTCATGCCGAGCGGATGGCCGACGGCGATAGCGCCGCCGTGCGGATTGACATGGGGCGCATCGTCCTCGACGCCGAGCTCGCGGAGCACGGCGAGGGCCTGTGCGGCGAAGGCTTCATTGAGCTCGATTACGTCCATCCCGTCCAGCGCCAGGCCGGCGCGGGCCAGAACCTTGCGCGTGGCCGGGACCGGGCCGATGCCCATGATGCGCGGGGTCACCCCGGCGGTCGCCACCGCGAGCACGCGCGCCCTGGGTGTCAGGTCGTGCCGCTCGGCGGCGTCCCCCGAGGCGATCAGCAGGGCGCAGGCGCCGTCGTTCACGCCGGAGGCGTTGCCGGCCGTCACCGTCTTGTCGGGGCCGTTGATGCCCTTGAGCGCCGCCAGCTTGTCCGCCGTGACATCGGGCCGCGGGTGCTCGTCGACATCGACCACCAGCGGCGGCGCCTTGCGCTGCGGCACTTCCACCGGAATGACTTCGGCGGTGAAAAAGCCGTTTTCGTGGGCCGCGGCCCAGCGCTGCTGGCTGCGCAGCGCGAAGGCGTCCTGGTCACCGCGGTCGACGCCGTACTGCTCGGCGACGTTGTCGCCGGTCTCCGGCATGGAGTCGGTGCCGTAGCGCTCGCGCATCAGCGGGTTGACGAACCGCCAGCCGATGGTCGTGTCATGAATCTCCGCCTTGCGGCTGAAAGCGGCCTCCGCCTTGCCCAGGACGAAAGGCGCCCGGGACATGCTTTCCACGCCGCCGGCGATCATCAGGTCCGCTTCCCCGGCCTTGATGGCGCGGGCGGCGATACCGACCGCGTCCATGCCCGAGCCGCACAGGCGGTTGACCGTGCTGCCCGGTACGTCCACCGGCAGCTCCGCCAGCAGTGCCGCCATCCGGGCCACGTTGCGGTTGTCCTCGCCGGCCTGGTTGGCGCAGCCGAGGGTCACGTCGTCCAGCGCGGCCCAGTCGACGCCCGTATTGCGCTGGATCAGCGCCTTCAATGGCAGGGCGGCGAGATCGTCCGTGCGGATCGTCGACAGGGCGCCGCCGTAGCGGCCGATGGGCGTACGGACAGCGTCGCAGATGAAAGCGTCTTTCATGGGTGTACTCCTCTCAATGGGACCGAGGGCCGGGTTGAATGATGCTCAGGCGCCCACGCCCTGGCCGGCGGCGACTTTCCGGCGCAGCAAAGGCGAGCTCCGGTAACGGTCCTCACCGTAGGTCGAAGCGAGATGGCCGGTGACGGCGAGGACTTCGGGCACCCCGATGGCGTCCCCCCAGTCCAGCGGCCCCCGGGGATAATTGAGACCCTGACGCATAGCGGTATCCACGTCGGCGGCGCTGCAGACGCGCTGATCCACAGCGTCCGCCGCTTCGTTCACCAGCATGCACACGGTGCGCATCACCATCATGCCGGGATAGTCGTCGATAATCGAGACCTGCTTGCCCAGCGCCTGGAACAGGGCCGAAGCATCGCGGAGCGCCTCGGCCGAGGCCTGGTCGGCGGGCGCCAGGGCGATTCGGGTCGCTTCGCGGTAGTCCGCCGCCAGATCGAAAGCGACCAGGTTCTCGAGCCCGTCCTCGGCGCAGCGGGCCGTTGCGTAGCGTCCGTCCGTCAGGGCGAGGCACGCGGACCCGCAGCTGATCAGGCCGGGGCCGTCACGTGTCTCTATATCGATCCCCGCTTCCCTGATCAGCGTCGTCAGGCTGCCCGCGGGACCGAGGTCGCCGTGCACCATCACGCTGTCCGGCCGGGGCGCGGGCACCGCGGTGGCGGGGCGCGGTGTTTCGGAATCGTCCGCGTAATGGTAGAAGCCGCGGCCGGTCTTGCGGCCAAGATGCCCGGCCGTCACCAGTTCCTGTTGGACCAGGCTGGGCTTGAACCGGGGGTCATGGAAGTACCCCTCGTATACCGAGCGGGTCACGGCGAAGTTCACATCGTTGCCGATCAGGTCCATGAGCTCGAAGGGCCCCATGCGGAAGCCGCCGGACTCCTTCATGACGGCATCGATGGTCGCCGCGTCCGCCGAGCCCGTTTCCAGCAGCCGCAGCGCCTCGGCATAAAACGGCCGGGCGACCCGGTTGACGATGAACCCGGGGCTGGAGCGCGCATGCACCGGGCTCTTGCCCCAGGCGGCGGCGGTGGCGTGGACCGTGGCGGCGACCGGGGCGCCGGTGGCCGCGCCGCTGACCACCTCCACGAGCTTCATGACCGGGGCCGGGTTGAAGAAATGCATCCCCACCAGGCGGTCCGGGCGCCGCAGGGCGGCGCCGATGGCGGTGATCGACAGCGAGGAGGTATTGGTGGCCAGGATGGCCCTCTCGCCGCAGATCGATTCCAGCTTCTTGAACACCTCCTGCTTCACGGCCAGGTCCTCGATGATGGCCTCGATCACCAGGCCGGCCGGTGCCAGATCGTCGAAGCCGCCCGCCGGATGGATACGGGCGAGCAGGGCGTTGCGGTCGCTGTCCGTCATCCGGCCGCGTTCCACCTGGCGCGCCAGGCCCTTGGCGCTCCGGGCGAGCCCCTGCTCGACCGCGCCGTCCGTGGCGTCGTAGAGCAGCACCTCGTGCCCGGCCTGTGCCGCGACCTGGGCAATGCCGGCACCCATGGTGCCGGCACCGATCACCGCG
>JBEPXV010000330.1:0-3306 GCA_041641695.1 Gammaproteobacteria bacterium
TCAGCGTCGCCCTGGCGGCAGCCATCCGTTCCGCCGTCAGGCGTCGACCGGTTGCCAGAACTCCAGCCGGTATTTCTCCGGATCCCGGCAGAAGAAGCCCACAGCGCCCCACGGATGCCGCTTGACCTCCCCGACGTCGACCCCCTCGCCCTTCAACCGGTCATGCATTGCGACGACGTCGTCCACCTGCAGCGTCAGGGTCAGCCCCTGGCCCGCCGAGCTGTCGATCGACGCCCGGCGCGCATCCGCGATGCTCACGAACGAATGCTCGGTAAGCCGGAGCTCGACGAACCAGTCCTTGTCCACCGTAACGGGCAACCCCAGCACCCGGCGGTAGAAATCAACGGTATCCCGCCAATTTACACAGTACAGGATCGTGTTGCTCAGATTGAACGGGCTCGTGCTCATCCACCGGATTGTAAGGAATTTCACCGGCCACTGATATGACGACAACGAACAGGGACAGCTACCGAATGCATCAACAACAATGGGGGCCCCGAGCGGTTATGATCGGGAACGCAGGTGCCCTGGACCCAATCCGTGCCCGAATTGTTGACGTTTGTCAGAATTGAATCCTGACCTACACTATTCGCAGCACGATAACCCGAGCGAGCCGGCGCAAAACCTCGCCGCCTGCCTCACATCATCACCCGGCGGCGCCCGCTCCCGTATGCTCATGGCCCGGTCCACGGGAAGGCACCGTGCTGTCGCCGAGCGAGGCCTTGCCGGTCGATCAGGACCGGGCCCGGCGGTCCAGCCAGCGAAGCTGAACGGCTTCACCGATATGCTCGGGCTCGATGTCCGAACTGCCCGCCAGGTCGGCAATGGTGCGGGCCAGGCGGATGACGCGGTGATAGGCGCGTGCCGACAACCCCAGCCTGTCCATCGCCGTATCCAGCAGCGAGCAGGCTGCCCCGGTAAGTGAACAGTGGCGTTCCGTCGCTCGTACCCCGAGATCCTTGTTCGGGCAGCCCTGACGATGCCGCTGAACAGCGTGCGCGGCCACCACCTGTTTGCGCAACTGGCGCGTCGTCTCCCCCGACGGCGCCTCATGGAGCTTGTCGTGCGCCACCGCCGGCACTTCGACATGTCCATCGATACGATCGAGCAGCGGACCGGATATGCGCCTGCGGTACTTCTGGACCTGTTCCGAAGTACAGCAGCAGCGCGATTCGCCAAGGTAGCCGCACGGACACGGATTCATGGCCGCCACGAGCTGGAAACGCGAGGGATAGGAAACCTGTTGCGCAGCCCGCGAGATGTGCACCACGCCGGCTTCCAGGGGCTCGCGGAGCTGCTCCAGCGCGTGTCGGCTGAACTCAGGCAACTCGTCCAGGAACAGCACCCCGCGATGCGCCAGGGAGATCTCCCCCGGCCTGGGGCGACCGCCGCCGCCGACCAGGGCGGCGGAGGAACAGGAATGGTGCGGCCGGCGGAAAGGCCGGTTGCGGCTGCCGGGCACATCCATGGGCAGGCCCGCCACCGAGTGGATCGCCGCCACCTCCAGGGCTTCTTCCTCGGTCAGCTCGGGCTGCAGGCCCGGAAGACGGGCGGCCAGCATCGTCTTGCCGCTGCCGGGCGGGCCAACCATCAGCAGATTGTGTCCGCCCGCCGCGGCAATCTGCAGTGCGCGCTTGGCGTTGTGCTGGCCGCGTACGTCGCGCATGTCCAGGCCCGGCTCCACCAGAGACACCGGCGCCGGATCGACTGCGTTCAGACTGCCCGTGCCGTTGAGGGCGGCGGTGACTTCCAGGAGGTGCGCGGCGCGGTAGATCTGCGCTTCGCGGATAAATCCCGCCTCGTCCGAATTGCCTGCCGGCACGATGGCCCGGCACCCGGCCCGTTTCGCGGCGGCGAGCGCCGGCACCAGTCCGTTGACCGCACGCAGGTTCCCGTCCAGCGCGAGCTCCCCGTAGAACTCGTAATCGTGCAATCCATCGCGCTTCAGCTGGCCGGAGGCCGCCAGGATGCCCACCGCGATCGGCAAGTCGAAGCGACCTCCCTCCTTGGGCACGTCCGCGGGCGCCAGATTGACCGTGATTCGTTTGGCGGGGAAATCCAGACTCGCGGTGAGTATAGCGCTGCGTACGCGGTCCTTGCTCTCCTTGACCGCGGTTTCGGGCATCCCGACGATATTGAACCGGGGCAGGCCGTTGGACAGGTGGACTTCGACGGAAACCGGCAATGCCTCCACGCCGCAGGCGGCCCGGCTCCTGATTACGGATAATGACATGGTCATCCCTCCCTGGATGTCGCGTTGATTCTCCGAGATCGATTTTTGCCGACTCCCGCGGCCCGCAACGGGTCGCCCGGGCGGGCGGCTTACTCCGGTCCCTTCGCTCCGTCGACCGTGTCGCTCGCCGGCGCCGCGACCTCCCGCGGTTGATCGGCGACGCGCTTCTCCAGGTCGGCGACCTGGGCTTCCAGCGTCTCGAGCTTCTCGCGGGTCCGCCTCAAAACGGCTTCCTGGATTTCCAGTTCTTCGCGGGTGACCAGGTCGAATTGATCGAGCACGCCGGCGATTCCGCCCTTGACGTTCTCCCTGACTTCGTCAGTCAGCTCGCGCGGCAGGATCCGGTTGATCGTCCGGGACAATTGTTCGAACAGTTGGGCATTGGGTCGCATGATCCTGATTATACATCAAGCCGGCGCCGCGCTGTGCCCCGGCCCCGCACCATGGCGGCGCATCGCCTGCGCCGGCCTGCTTCAAAACGGTGCGCGGCCCGCCGCCGGAACCATGGAGCCTCCCCGCCGACCGGCGCTTCAGCGAGTTGGCACGCTATCTGCATCAGAGGCGGCGACTGTCTTCAATCTACCCAAGTCAGGAGCCGGTAATGAAATTGATCAGTGCTGTAATCAAGCCATTCAAGCTGGACGAGGTGCGGGATGCCCTTTCCGAAATAGGAATCCGGGGCATGACCGTCACGGAGGTCAAGGGCTTCGGACGGCAGAAGGGCCACACCGAGCTGTACCGCGGGGCCGAGTACACGGTGGACTTCCTGCCCAAGATCAAGATGGAAATCGCGGTGGAAGCATCCATGACCGACCGCGTGCTCGAGACCATCCGGGACGCCGCCCAGACCAACAAGATCGGAGACGGAAAAATCTTCGTTACCGATCTCGAACAGGCGATCCGGATCCGCACCGGTGAAACCGACAAAGACGCCCTGTAATCAAAACCTAGGAGAACAACGTGGAAGACATACTGAATCTTCGCTACGCGCTCGACACTCTGTACTTCCTGCTGTGCGGCGCCCTGGTCATGTGGATGGCGGCGGGCTTTGCCATGCTCGAGTCAGGCCTGGT
>JBEPXV010000331.1:0-3299 GCA_041641695.1 Gammaproteobacteria bacterium
GATTCGGTGTGTCCCCGTAAACCTTGTTGGTCGAGCAGAACACAAAAGTCGCTCCCGGCGCATTGGCGCGGGTCGCCTCAAGGAGGTTGAGGGTGCCGTTGGCGTTGATCGTGAAGTCGGTCCGGGCAGCTCTGGCGGCCCAGTCGTGGGAGGGCTGGGCGGCGGTATGGATCACCAACTCGATCGTCTGTCCGTACCTGCGAAAGATGCGGTCGATCGTGTCCTGGTCGCGGATGTCGGCGTCCTCGCTCCGAAACGCAGGGTGCTCGTCTACCAGTCGCTGAGTGACGTGGGAGGTGGAGGCCTCCGGGCCGAAGAAACTTGCTCGCATGTCGTTCTCGATGCCGACGACGTCGTAGCCGCGAGCAACAAAGTGGCCGACCGCTTCGGACCCAATCAGGCCTCCGGAGCCCGTTATGACTGCAACTGCCATATGTTATCTGGTCGCTCTATTCGGGGGGTCTATTTCCAGGGCCGCAGCGATGCGTTTCTCATCCGAACGGATCCAGGCATGGATATCGGCAAGAATGCGCGCCGCGTCGTGCTTCGGACGCCACGCGTCCAGTCCGTACAATCTCGAGCAGTCCGACAGGTAGATGGGCACATCCCCGGGGCGGGTCTCGGCCACGGGCTCGATCGGAATCTCGTTTCCGGTGAGCTTCCGGCATACCTCGGTTGTCTCGCGGAGCGACAGACTGCACTCGCGTCCACCGCCTACATTGACCGTTTGGTGGTTCCATCGCTCGGGCTCGAGCAACTGTCGTTCGATCAGATTAACCAGGTCTTCAATATGCAGCAGGTCGCGGACCTGCTTGCCGTCGCCCCCAAAGCCAATATAACGCAGCGGCTTGCGGAAATGATGGGCCAGCATCCAATGCGTGAACACGCCCTGGTCTACCTTTCCCATTTGCCATGGTCCGGCAATCACCCCGCAGCGATCGATCACCGCCGGTACGCCTTGGCTGGCCCGGTACTCCTCGATTAATAGCTCGGCGGCCAGCTTCGTGGCCCCGTACAGAGTACGGGCGCCGATAAGCGGGAATTGTTCCGAAATCCCCGCCGCGGAGACGCCTGCCACATCCTGCACGTCAGCCAGCTCGTAACGCGTTTCCGCTTCGACCATTCTCAAGCCGAGTTGCGGCACGAGTGGATAGACGCGGCTGGTCGAGAGAAACACCACAAAGGCGCCGTCACGACGAGCCAGCTCCAGGCAGTTGTAGGCACCGGTGAGGTTGGTGTGGACCAGGTATGAGGTATCACCGTTGGAACCGCTCATGACCGAGGGTTCCGCGGAACACTCAACCAGTGCAGTCAACGGCGGGAGCTCTGCCAGGTTCTCCGGGTTGCGCACGTCACCGCGTATGAACCGTACACCGGCCGCCTCCAGACGGGGCAGGTTCAGCTCCGAGCCCCGCCTGTAAAGGTTGTCGAGCACGAGCACTTCCCAGTCCGGGTGTCGTGACGCAATCGCGACGGCCACGTTGGAACCGACGAACCCTGCGCCGCCAGTAACCAGAAGACGCTTCACGATGATATCTCTGGGATCGCCGGCGGGTCGACGCGGGGCAGGGTGAACATGGCGCGAACCCACCAGGCAGCCCGGTTGACGAAGAGCATGAGCATACGGGCGCGTAGAATATACGAGTTGCCCCGGGAAGGAAAGTTGATGCCGACGTTCTCGTCCGCGTCACTCTTGCGTCGACAGGGGCCCGTTCCATTGAAGCACGGCGGCGCCGGGATTGTTCCCCGGGCAAGGGGTACCCGCGTTTACATCATTTCAGGGAACGTGATCCGATGATGGGGTTGAAGCGGCTGTGACATTACGAAGCAGGCTGTTGCCGCGTGACAATCCCCGTCAATTCTGATGATTATATGCGTAGGCAGAATCCCGGGTAAGGTCGTACTGGAGGCGGTTTCTTGGGCGAGGTGCTCGCTATGTGACACTGAGCGCGACGGGATCGCTGGCCGGAAAGGTGTCGGCCAGCGCCTCATCCAGGGCCCGGTCGAGCCGCTCGTTGCGCTCGCATGGCCGGGTATCCGGACCGGCGTCGAAATACGCCGGCGCCATCGCCGCATAGCCCCGGAGGCTGCCTGACTGCCGGCAGGATGGCGATTGTCGCGCGTCCGCACTTACAAGCTCCTGTTCTATCGCCTTCGTAACGCATTCTTCGTTCCATGCGCACGGGCACAGCAGCGAACGCAGCACGGCATGGGCGCAGCGCCGTATCCGCACCGGTCCGTTATGGCGGCAGGCTGTCCGGGCGAAGCTCACCAGCTCATTGAGGTCGTCGACCGGAATGACCCCGGCGTAGCCGTCCGGATGCCTGGCTGAGCATGTTGTCTGATCGTTGATCATGGACGCAGCCCCCGGTGCGTCGGATGCCTTGTTCCGTTCGCCGCCCGCGGGGCGCCGAACCGTGGCGGACTAGCCGGAGTCATCGTCCTGCCCGCCGGGCTCGGGACTGAAATGCTCGGCGTATTTGTTCGGCACGCCGGCCCAGGCGTCGGCGTCCGGGGGCGCCTCCTTCATCTCCGAGATGACCGGCCATTTGGGGGAGAACTCGGCGTTGATGTCCAGGAAGTGCTTGTGCTCGTCCGGCAGGTCTTCCTCGGCGTAGATGGCGTTGACGGGGCACTCCGGCTCGCAGAGGCTGCAGTCGATGCATTCCTCCGGATCGATGACCAGCATGTTCTCCCCTTCGTGGAAGCAATCCACCGGGCATACCTCCACGCAATCGGTGTACTTGCATTTGATGCAATCGTCGGTCACGACGTAGGTCATGGCAATAACTCCCGGGTAAAGAAACTTGGAAAATTGAGATTCATTGTCGCATTCATCACTGCCAACAAATGTCGGGCATCTGCCATTCCGGCTACCCGGGGGGTGCGCCGGTCGTCGCCGGGATCCCGGCCTCTTCGTATCCGATGGCCAGCAGCGTGCGCAGCCGGCGGCGGGGCACCAGGAGGTCGGCGAGCGTCGTCCTGTCCAGCACGTCCAGGAACGCATCCAGTGCTTCGTCCAGGGTACCCTTGAGCACGCAGGCGGGTTGGATACGGCAGTCGCACTGGTCGACGTTGAAGCATTCCACCAGGTCGAAGCCCTCCTCGAAATCCCGGACCACGTCGCCGATGACAATGGTCTCGGGAGAGCGGGCGAGCCGCATGCCGCCATGTCGGCCCTGCACGGTTTCCAGATAGCCGCGGATGCCGAGTTGATGAACGACCTTGGTGAGGTGGTTGCGCGATATCTCGAAGCGCTCGGCGATCTCGGAAATGCGAACCAGTCGACCTTCGCTCAG
>JBEPXV010000332.1:0-3294 GCA_041641695.1 Gammaproteobacteria bacterium
GCAGGGCCTGTACTTCATCGGCGCCGCTGCCGAATACCTTGGATACGGCCGCGGCGTGTATCGCAACGGCTTTGGTGAGTCCCGGGTCTTGCATGATCTGATGGGCGATAACGAACGGCGAAGTCTACCATGCCAGGCTCGGAAGCTATCGGAGCTCACCCCGGGATTCATCCCGACCCGTACGATCGCCGGGTGCCGAAGGGTGAACAAAAAAAGAGCGCGCCGGCCGGAGCGGGCGCGCTGAATCGAGGGGAGGGAGGAAACCGGTCAGTTCGGCATGATCACCGAGTCGATCACGTGAATGACGCCATTGCTGGCTTCGATGTCCGTCTGGACGACATTGGCATTGTCGACCCGTACTCCGCCGCCGCCGTTGGTAATCGCGATCGTGCCGCCCTCCACCGATTTGGCTGAGCTCAGGGCGGCAACGTCGGATGCCATCACCTTGCCCGGGACGACGTGATAGGTCAGAACGCGGGTCAATGCCTCCTTGTCGGCGAGCAGCGCCGTCAGGTCGTCCGCGGGAATTTTGGCGAACGCCTCGTCAGTCGGCGCGAAAACGGTGAACGGGCCTTCGCCCTTCAGGGTCTCGACCAAGCCGGCTTCCTTGACGGCGGTGACCAGTGTGTTGAAGCTGCCGGACTCCACGGCGGTGTCGACGATATCCGGCTTATTGCCGTAGCTGCCGGCCTGCGCGAAGGGAATCACGGCGATTGTGGCCGCTGCGATAATGAGGTTTTTCAAGTACATTGCTTCTGTCCTGTTGGTTGATGAGCCCGCAGTATCCACGCGAATCCGTGAAGGCAAGGTGAGCCCGGCGTGAAGAACCGGTGAAACCTGCGCCGGGTTGGGGCGTCTTTCCGTCGGGTCGGCGCGTAGGGTATTCTCGGCGCACCAACGAGCGATCCCGTTCCACCCGACCGGAGTATCCGATGCCCGTGGCTGTTTCAACGTGAACGTTGTCTTTCTGCTGCTCGTGGTGACGGCGTTCGTTGTCGCCGCGGCGCGTCAGCTCACCTGGACGCCTCCTGAGGGTGCAGACCCCGACGGGGCGGCGTCGCCCATGGAGGCGCTGGGCCTCGGCGTGGTGGACTCGGCGGAGTCCGCCGTGACCCTGGCCATCGGCCTGGTGGGAGTCATGGCGCTGTTTCTCGGGTTGATGAAGGTGGCGGAAAAGGGCGGCCTGTTGACGATCATCGCCAGGGCGCTGCGGCCGCTGCTCACCCGCCTGTTCCCTGACGTGCCGGCGGAGCACCCGGCGATGGGCGCGATCATCCTGAATCTGTCCGCCAATGTCCTGGGTCTCGGCAACGCGGCGACGCCCTTCGGCATCCGGGCCATGCAGCAGCTCGACCGCCTCAACCCCCACAAGGGCACCGCCACCAACGCCATGGCGCTGTTCCTGGCAATGAATACCTCCAGTGTGACGCTGCTGCCGACCGGCGTCATCGCGCTGCGCGCTTCCGCCGGCTCGATGGACCCGGCGGGAATCGTCCCCACAACGCTGTTCGCGACGATCTGTTCCACCACCGTCGCGATCTTTATGGCCAAGCTGCTGCAGCGTTACTGGTCCATGCCGGAGGCGCCGCCGGAGCCGTTGCGGGCGGAGTCGGCCGTCATCCCGGACGAGCTCAAGCAGGTGCCCGCAGAAGAAGAGGATGACGAGCCATGGCCGTCGGAGGCGCCGCCGGGCTACCCGCTGTGGGTGTCGGTTCTGGTGCTCGGCGGCATCGCCGCCCTGGTGCCCCTGACGGTCATCTACGGCCGGGTGATCGCGCCCTGGATCATTCCCGGCTTGATCGTGGTGCTGCTTGGCTTTGGGGCGCTGAAACGTGTGCGGGTCTACGAGGTGTTCGTGGAAGGTGCGCGGGATGGATTTGCCGTCGCCCTGCGTATCATTCCCTACCTGGTGGCGATACTCGTGGCGGTGGGGATGCTGCGGGAAAGCGGCGCTCTCGAGCTGCTGATTGAGCCGTTGTCCCAGGTGACGCGCCACATCGGCCTGCCCGGGGAGGCGCTGCCCATGGCGTTGCTGCGGCCGTTGTCCGGGTCCGGCGCCTACGGGGTGCTCGCTTCCATCATCCAGGACCCGTCGATCGGGCCGGACAGTTACACGGGCTACCTGGTGTCGACGTTCCAGGGGTCCACCGAGACGACGTTCTATGTGCTGGCGGTGTACTTCGGCGCGGTGCAGATCCGGCGCATCCGGCATACCCTGGCCGCGGCGCTGACCGCCGACGTGGCCGGCATCATGGCGGCGGTGGCCGTGGTGGCGTGGCTGTACGGATGAAATTACGGAGGCCGCCGCGATGATGTTGTTTGCCGGCGCGCTGCTCGGCCTGGTGTCCGTCGCCTTCGGCGCCTGGTCCGAGCATGCGCTGCAGGCCAGCGTGAGCGCCGCGGTATTCGACTCGGTTCAGACGGCGATTCGCTTCAACCAGGTACACGCGGTGGTGGTCGTGGCCATCGGCCTGGGTCGGATGCGTTCGGACGCCGCGCCGTATTCCGCCAGCCTTGCCTGGGCAGCTTGGGGGTTCGTCGCGGGCACGGTGCTGTTCAGCTTCAGCATCTACCTTTCGGCCGTGACGGGCAACTCGGCTCTGAATGCCGCCGCGCCGATCGGGGGGACGCTCCTGATGGCGAGCTGGGCGCTGCTGGCCTGGGCGGGCATTCATTCCGCCCGGTCCTGAACGGCGCCATGCAGGTCGGATTCCAACGCGACATACCGGGCGTGGACCCCGGCACGCGGGTCTGCTTCTCCGTTAGCCGGATCCGACTCTCAAAGGTCTACTATCTATCCCGCGTCACTGCCATGATGGCGTCGAACCAGCGCTCCGCCATGAGCTTCTCCCCGGCTTCGTTGGGATGAACGCCGTCGTAGGTGTGCTCGCCGGGGTCGAAGCCGCTGAAATGGTCCACCAGGATCACCGGCGACCGTTCCGTGCTCACCGCAGGGGCCAGCCGCTGTATCGCCTCGTTCAGGGATTCAATGACCCCGGCGCTGCGCGGGCCCTGTCCCACGGGAATCAGCTTTGCCAGGAGCACCACGACCTCGGGGTTGTCGGCGCGCAGGATGCCGATGATTTCCTTGAGCTCCTTCACGGTGGATTCGTGGTTGCCGTCGCGGAACGCGTCGTTGGTGCCCAGGTGCACCAGGGCGATATCGGCGTCGTACCCGGTCAGCCACTGAGCCAGCCTCCCGTCCCCGGAGCCGTTGTCGAACCGGCGGCCGTCGATGATCTCGTCGGCGGTCCAGCCGAAGTGCCCCTCGTGGTCCCGGTCGAAGGACCGCCC
>JBEPXV010000333.1:0-3286 GCA_041641695.1 Gammaproteobacteria bacterium
GGGGCGGCCGTTGTGGCCGGTTCTTCTCGTAAGGTCGGGTGATCAAAGCCCCCGTTTGCAATCTTAAGTGGAAGCCGGGAACCCGTGGACGGGCTGCGGCTTCCTCCTCCTTTGATAAATTCATGCTACCGGCCGCCCCGATCGAAGGTCAAGGCGGCACGCATGGACGGCAGGTTCCGCCGGAGCAACGATACAACCGGGTGTCCATTTGCGCGGCTATCCGCCGCAGATGACGCCGCATGCGGCGATTCGCCGGGACCACCGCTGGTTGGGACTTCGACCTGCCCGCGCAACCCGGCCGCAGCGTCACCGATATGTTGCATATCGCGACAGCGCCAGCCGCCCGCATCCCGCCGCGGCAACGGCCCGACGGCCGGACGGCCTGGTCAATCCCGGTAGGTTACGCCGGGGAGCACGCAGAGCATCTCGAACAGCAGGTTGGCGGCGAGCAGCGCGGTGTTGCCGGATGTGTCATAGGGCGGGGCGACCTCCACCAGATCGCAGCCCACCAGGTCCAGCCCGCGGCAGCCGCGGATGATCTCCAGGCCCTGCGAAGTGGCGAGTCCGCCCGGCTCGGGGGTGCCGGTGCCCGGGGCGCAGGAGGGATCCAGCCCGTCGATGTCGAAGCTCAGATACACCGGTCCGTCGCCAAGTTGCGCCCGCACCTCCTCCATCAACGGCGCCAGGGAACGGTACCAGCACTCTTCGGCCTGCACGACGCGCATGCCCTGCGAGCGCGGCCAGTCGAAATCCTCGGCGGTATAGCCGGTGCCGCGCAGCCCGATCTGGGCGGCCCGGGCCGGATCGATCAGCGATTCCTCCACGGCGCGGCGGAACGGCGTGCCGTGGGCGATGGCTTCGCCGAACATGGCGTCGTTGATGTCCGCATGGGCATCCACGTGGACCAGTCCCACGGGACCGTGACGGCGGGCCATGGCGCGCAGGATGGGCAGCGCGATGGTGTGATCGCCGCCCAGGGTCACGGGGCGGCAGCCGGCGGCGAGGATCCCGTCGTAGGCGGCCTCGATGATCCGCACGCTGTCCTTCAGGTCAAAGGTATTGATCGCCACGTCGCCGATATCCGCCACCTGCAGGCTGTCGAAGGGCGCGGCCCGCGTCGCCATGTTGTAGGGGCGCAGCAGGCAGGACTCGGCGCGGATGGCGCGGGGGCCGAACCGCGCCCCGGCCCGGTTCGAGGTGCCGATATCCAGCGGCACCCCCACGAAGCAGGCATCCAGGCCCCCGGCGTCCTGCTGCGTGGGCAGGCGCATCATAGTGGCGGGGCCGCCGAAGCGCGGCATGTCGTTGCCGCCCAGAGGCTGGTTCAGGCTGCTGGTCATGGCTCGTCTCCGTCATTCGGTGGCGTCGCGGCGAGAGTCCCGTACAACTCGGGCCGCCGGTCGACGAGATAAGGGTTATGGTCGCGCGAGCCCGCGTAAGCGCCGGGGTCGATGGCCGCCACCAGGAGCTCCTCGGCCAGGCCGGCGCGGGCCAGCTCGCTGCCGTCCGGCGCGATCACGCAGCTCGCGCCGCAGTATTCCAGGCTCCCCTCACGGCCGCAGCGGTTGGCATAGGCCACGAACACCTGGTTCTCAAACGCCCGCACCGGCACCAACCACCGGGCAATCCGGTCGTAGGGGCGCATGAGCGCCGTAGGGACCGCAATCAGCCCGGCGCCCTGCAGCGCCAGAGCACGCACCGCCTCGGGGAACTCCACGTCGTAGCAGATGAGAATACCGATCCGTGTGTCGCCCATGGGCGCAACCGTCAGCGTCTCGCCCGGCGCGAACAACCGTTTCTCTTCCGCGCCAAACAGGTGCGTCTTGCGGGCGTTGGCCAGAGTGTGCCCGTTCGGGCCGATCAGGATGGCGGCGTTGTAGACCCGGTCGCCGGCGCGCTCCGGATAGCCGGCCAGTATCGCCACGCCACTCTCCTCCGCCGCCGCCGCGAGCGCCGCGGCAGTGGGTCCGTCCACCGGCTCGGCCAGATCGTGCACCCGGTCGCCGATGTTGTAACCGCTGGCGAAAAGCTCCGGAAAGACCACCAGCCCGCAGCCGAGCTCCGCGCACTGCCGCGTCACGCGCGCCATGGTGGCGCGGTTCTCCCCGGGCTGGCCCGGCGTCCCGGGACCCTGATAGACCGCCAGCTTCACCGGCAATCCATCGCCCGCGCGGCCTGGCTGGCCAGCAGCCGGCGGCCGAGCTCCGGCATGTCTTCGGCCTCCAGGTTAGCGAAGGCCACCCGCAGGCTGTCCTCCTGCCCCGGCCCGAAAATGAATCCCGGCAGGCACAACACGCCATGCTCCCGGGCCAGACGGCGGGCGACGCCGGCGGCGTTCTCGCCCTCGAAGGGATGGCGCACCCAGGCAAAGTAGGCGCCGGCGCTCACCAGCCGGTAGTCCAGCGCCTCGTCCTCGAACACGGCTTTCAGGGTCGCCAGGCGCCCGGCCATCATGCGCCGCTTGTCCTCGCGCCACCCTTCCAGGTGGCGCAGGCCGTACAGGGCCGCGATCTGGCCCGGGTGCGGCGGGCAGATGGCGACGCAGTCCGCCGCCTTGGCCACGGCATCGAGCACGGCGGGCTCGGCGACGATCGAGCCGACCCGGTGGCCGGTCAGGCTGTAGGCTTTGGAAAAGCTGTAGAGCTGGACCAGGCTCCGCGGCCAGTCGTCATCCTGGAACAGGTGATGCGGCGGCCCGTCGGTCGCCAGAAAATCCTTGTACGTTTCATCCAGGATCAAGGCTATTCCGTGGTCCCGCGCCAGCTTCAGGAATCCCGTCAACACCTCGGGGGGATACACCGCCCCGGTCGGATTGTTGGGCGACACCAGCACTATGGCCCGGGTCCGCGGCGTGATGAGCGCGGCGGCCTCTGCCGGATCCGGCACCTGGCCCGCGGATGCGCGACACGGCAGGTAGCGGGCCTGGATGCCCTGCATGTCCAGCCACATCTGGTGATTGAAGTAGCAGGGCACCGGCAGAATCACCTCGTCGCCGGGTCCGGCAAGGGCGGTGGTGACCAGGCAGAACGCCTGGTTGCATCCGGCGGTTATGCCCACCTGCTCCGGCGTAACCTGCCCGGCGTAGAAGGCGCTCATGTGGGCGGCCAGCGCCTCGCGCAGCGCCGGCAGACCGAGGATGTCCGTATACAGATGAGTCTCGCTGCGCTCCAGCGCCTCCGCCAGGTGGCGGCGCAGAGCCGGCGCCGGTGGGTAGGCGGGCACCGCCTGGGCCGTATCCAGGAGCGGGCCCTCGGCCTCCGCCGCCCCGCGCAGGGCGTCGGCGATC
>JBEPXV010000334.1:0-3283 GCA_041641695.1 Gammaproteobacteria bacterium
CCGTCCATGGTGAGGTAGCGCATGGCGCAGCCGGTTTCCCGGCATACCAGCCGGACGTACTCGAGCTTGGCCAGCAGGTCGTCGCCGGTGCGGTTAATGTGCAGGAAGCGATCCACCTGCTCGCCGTCCGCGGTGTCCATGGCGGTGGACAGGTGCTGGTGCTCGCGGTCCAGGGCGTAGTCGTAGGTGACCCCGATGGCGTTGATGCCCGGCTGGAACCACGGGCTGTCGGCCACCGACTCGACCTGCTGTCCCTTGACGTAGACGTTCGGGGAATATGAGCGCAGTGACTCGCGGTATTGCTCGCTGGAAAGCAGCATGTGGGCCTCGGGGTGAGCGGATGGCTGCTAAGATTAGCAAAATCCTTCAGTGTCGACATCAGTGCAGCGCGTGGGCGAGAGCCGCCGTGCCGCCGCAACGTGGGCAAACGGAGCCTCCTTGGAAGACCGAGACCACTTTCTCTTTCGCATCCCGGAATCGCTGAAAAGCGAATACCGGACATGGCTGACGCCGGAATACAACGGCTGGGTTGATGCGGCGCTGTACGACCGCCTGACGCCGGGTCAGCAATCGGATCCGGAAAACCTTTTCGCGCGGGAGGATGCCCGGATCGTACGCGACAGACGCAATCTCACCGCCCGCGTGGATGTCAACGGCCAGCCCGTGTGGATCAAGCGGTTCCGGCCGTCGGATCCGGTCGACCGCTTCGTGTACGCGGTCAGGCCGGGCAAGGCCGTGTATGCCTGGAATGCCGCCATGGCCCTGATCGAGAACGGGTTCTGCACGCCGAAGCCATTGATCGGTCTGCGTTCCGCGGGGTCCCTGGGCGGCGCCGCCGGCATCATCGCGTTCGAGGAAATCGCCGGCCACCTGCCATTGCGCCGGATGCTGGTGGATGAGCCGCTGGAAGCAGCCGCGCGGGAGCGATTCATGAATGCGCTGGGCGCGTGCCTCCGGCGATTTCACGACCAGGGTTTCCGTCATCGCGACCTGCGACAGGGCAATATCCTGGCGGCGTCGACGGATGGAAGCTGGTCGTTCTGTTTTCTCGATCTGAACCGGCTCAGGATCCAGGTGCCTTTGTCGAGGATCCAGCGCCTGCGCGAAGTGGAGAAGCTGCATCTGCCCGAAGCTGGACTCGAGCCGTTCTTCGAGGCTTACATGCCGGACGTGAGCAGCGAAACGATGGCCGATGTTTACCGGCGGAGAGTGGACTACGCGGACCGGCTGGAGAGGCTGCCGCTGGGCAGGGTGATCCGCAAAGCATGGTATTATTCCTGGGAATTGCGCGCATTCAGCCGGGCTCGCCGGCCCTGAGCAGGACCGTGGAGCATCCGTGCGCCGACGCGGCGGGGACGTGCGACGGCCCGCGTCCGGAATAATCGCGCTTCGAGACGATCGCGCCAGAATAACCCCGGACTCCGCATGCCCTCGATCAACGACGTATTCAACAACTACACTCTGCGCAAGACGCTGCTGGCGCTAAGGATCCCCGTCGCACTGGCCCTGGTCGCCGCGCTGCTCTGGAATATCGACCCGCACTGGTACTGGCCGGGCTTGGTGGTCTCGCTGGTGGGCATGCTGCTGCAGCTCTGGGTGTTCGGCTGCATCAAGACGCGCGAGGTCCTGGCCGTGAACGGGCCCTACATGTTCGTGCGCAACCCGATGTACATCGCGCGCTTCCTGCTCATCCTGGGGCTGGTCCTGATGACGGGGATGCCCTGGCTCCTGCTCATCTACGTGCCTCTGTATTTCTTCTACATGGTGAACCGCGTGGAAAGGGAGGAGCCGGTGCTGCAGGAGGCGTTCGGCGGCAAGTACCTGGACTACTGCAAGCACGTGCCCCGGTTCGTGCCGCGTCTCAAGCCGTACCGCAAAGGCCGCTTCTGGTATTTCCGCATGCGGAATTTCGAGCGCCAACACGGTTTCGAAAACCTTGCCGCGTTCGTGCTGCTTTACATCCTGTGCTACGTCGCGGCGTTTTATCTCAACGCCTGAGCCCTGGAAAGCCGGCCAGGCGCCCACAGGCGCGGCGCGCGGCCGGTTCAAACGCCGATGTATTTCTTAAGGAGATCGGGTTTGCTTCGCAGCTCGTCACTGCCGCCGTTGAACACGACGCGGCCCTTGACCAGGATGACGTTGCGGTCGGCGAGGTCGAGGAGAACCTCCAGGTTCTTGTCGACGATGAGCGTTGCAATGCCGTCGTCCTTGACGGTCCGGATGATGCGCCAGATTTCCTCGCGGATGAGCGGCGCGAGTCCTTCCGTTGCTTCATCCAGGATCAGCAGCTCGGGGTTGGTCATCAGGGCCCGGCCGATAGACAGCATCTGCTGCTCGCCGCCGGACAGCTGTGAGCCCATATGATTCAGTCGCTCCGACAGGCGCGGGAAAGTCTCCATGACGCGTTTGAAGTTCCAGTCCATGCGCCCCGCGGCCCCGGGCCGGGCCGGCATCAACAGGTGTTCGCGGACGCTCAGGTGCGGAAAGATTCCCCGGCCCTCGGGCACATACCCGATATGGCGCCTCGTGACCTTGTAGGGCCTGGCGCCGGTCATGTCCCGGCCGTGAACGAGCACCCGGCCGCGCCGCGGCGCCACGAAGCCCAGCACCGACCGCAGCGTGGTGGTTTTCCCCATGCCGTTGCGCCCGAGCAGGCTGACGGTCTCACCGCGGTGTATATGCAGATCCACGCCGTGAAGCACCTGGCTCGGGCCATAGTAAGTGTGCAGCCCCGTGGCCTCGATGATGGGAGCCGTGTTGTCCGCGGTGCCGGAATGGCTGGAGATGCTCATCCCTGAACCGCCTCGATGTTGCCAAGGTAGGCTTCCTGAACGGCCGTATTGTTTCGCACCTGCTCGACAGGACCGGTGTCGAGGACGCGACCGTCGGTCATTACCGTCAGGTTGTCTGCAATGGCGAACACCGCGTCCATATCGTGATCCACAAGGACAAGCGTGTAATCGTCGGCCAGTTTCCTGAGGAGCGACACGATCTGTCCGGATTCCTCGATGCCCATTCCGGCCATGGGTTCGTCCAGCAGCAGCAACGTCGGCTCGGTGGCCAGCACCATGGCGATTTCCAGTTGCCGCTGCTCGCCGTAGCTCAGCACCGCCGCCACCGTGTCGCCGCGTGCCAGCAGACCGCATGTATCCAGCCACTTGTTGGTGCGCTCTTCGACATCAGCCAGCCGCCTGGCCGGCCGGATGAATCTCATGGAGCTCGGCAGGCGCGACTGGGCCGCCAGCCAGCAGTTCTCGAAGCACGTGAAGCCTGGAAAAATGTT
>JBEPXV010000335.1:0-3267 GCA_041641695.1 Gammaproteobacteria bacterium
GCCGCCAGCAACGTTTCATCGAAGCGCTGTTTCAGCGTCTCCACCAGTTCGTCCTTGTCCATTTCCCGCTCCAGGCGGATGGTGTCCCGGTCGGGATTGAACTCGGCGTAGGCGTCCTTCAGCGCATCGAGCGTGCCCAGGGACTGGTGATGCAGCAGCGCCAGGAGCAGCCGCCCGAAGCCGCGGAACCCGTCCGGATCCTGCTGCTCGGCAGCGCACAGCTCGAGAACGTCGTGCCGACGCAGCGGTATGAAAGATTCGGATTCACTCATGATTCCCGGCCGCCGTTGCAGTCATTGGAGCGCAATTGCGACGGCCGCCGGGCTTGCGTATATTTGAACCGCACCGGGGCCGTACTCCTTCTAAAATAGCAAATTTTCCTGCCTGAGATGCAGCCTTCAGCCGAAACGACTTCGGCAGCGGATCCGCTGTCCCGCTCCATTCCCCATCCGCCGCGCATTATCCTGTTCGACTGGCACGCCACGCTGGTCGACACCATGGATGCCATGTACCAGGCCACCAACGATATGCTCGGAATGCTGGACAAGCTGGGCCTGACGAGCCGGTTGGTGCCGCCCGAGCGGAGCAAGACCGTCGCCGACCGCAAGCTGGTGGACTACGTGCGCCGGCACGGCGCGCTGCACCCGAAGATCGTGGCGGAGAAGAAAGTGTCCCGGACCGACCTGCTGGAGGTGCTGTTCGGCCGCGACGAGGAGGCCAAGGAAATCGCTCACCGGGCTTTCAGCCGCTGCTACGGCCAGCACTACGGCGACGTGTCCCCGTTCGAGCCGGGGGTGCGGGAAGTGCTGTCGCAGATTCGCCGGTTGGGCATCCGCATCGGTATTCTGAGCAACCGCGTGCGCGAGTTCCTGGAGCACGAGCTGGAGTTCGTGGAGGCCGGCACGTGGTTCCGGCTGTTCGACGCGGTGGTGGCCGGCGACGACACGCCGCGCCTGAAGCCCGCGCCGGACCCTATCTACCAGGCACTGGACGAGATGAAGGCGCGCGCCGGTCCCGAGGTCTGGTACGTGGGCGACAGCACCACCGATGTCATCTCCGCCAAGAACGCCGGCGTCACCAGCATCTTTTTCAACGGTGCCGGCTGGCGGCGAAGCTGGATCCAGAACATCTTTCCCGGAACCGACGAGTTTCCCGACCAGCCCGACTACGTGGTGGACAACTTCGACGAGCTGCTGACGCTGGTGCGGCACAGCCTGGAGAAGGACACGGCCGCCGCCCGGCACCATTTCATACCCTATGTAAGAACGCTCGAGCCCCTGCCGCATCCCGCCGCCATCCTCCTCGACTGGCACGCCACGCTGGCCGATACCCTGGACGCCATGTACAAGGCCGTCGACGAAGTGCTCCCCAGGCTGGAGAGCCTGGGCCTGGCGCACCGCCTGGTCCGGCCCCGGGACAGCAAGAACGACAACGACGCCCGGCTGGTGCGCTACGTGCGGGATCACTACCGGCTGCATCCGAAGGTCAAGGCCGCACGCAAGATCTCACGTACGGACATATTCGAGGTGCTGTTCGGCGACGACGAGGAAGCCAAGCAGATCGCCCATGAGAACTTCAACGAGTGCTATCGACACCACTACGGCCATGTCTCCCCGTTCGAGCCGGGTGTGCGCCGCATGCTGGAGACCCTGCGCGCGGAAGGTATCCGGGTCGGCGTACTGAGCAACCGCGACCGCGAATTCCTGGACGCGGAGATCGCTATGGTTGATGACGGAGGCTGGACGGAGCTGTTCGACACCGTTGTGGGCGGCGACGATGCGGTTCGGCGCAAGCCCGCGCCGGACCCGATCCTCACGGCCCTGGCCAATCTGGAAATGCCGGCCGACCCGCATGCCTGGTACGTCGGCGACAGCACCACGGATACCATTGCCGCCAAGCGGGCCGGTGTCACCAATGTTTTCTACAACGGCGCCCAGTGGAGCAATTCGTGGCTCAACCGGATTTTCCCCGGCACCCCCCGCCACCCGCATCGGCCGGACGCCGTGGTGGACGACTTCGACGAGCTCCTGAAGCTGGTTTCCATGAGCATGGAGAAGTAGTCCGCCGCTACATCCCCTGTACGTATCTAACGCCGCCCAGCGAGCTCATGTGCCTGCGCACGAACGCCGCCCGGTCCAGGAGCGACTGGCTCGGGGCATCGGGGCTGTAACCCACGGGGTTCGGAAGCGTCGAGGCGAGCAGTGACATCTCGTAGCGTGTGAGCTCGCGGGGTGTCTTGCCGAAATACTCGCGGCTGGCCAGGGCGATGCCGTAGAAACCGTCGCCGAATTGAGCGATGTTCAGGTACACCTCGAGAATGCGGCGCTTTGGCCACAACACTTCCAGCAGCACGGTGAAGTACGCCTCCAGGCCTTTGCGCACGAAGTTGCGGCCGGACCACAGGAACAGGTTCTTGGCCACCTGCTGGCTGATGGTGCTGGCACCCCGCACGCGCCCGCCCCTGATGGCCGTTTCGAGCGCATCCTGGATCTCCACGAAATCGAATCCCGTGTGAACCGGGAAGCGCTGATCCTCGGCGGCCACCACTGCCAGGGCGAGCTCCAGCGGGATGTCGTCCCAGTCCGTCCATTCACTGGCCGCGGCGTCCCCGCGGAGCTGCGCGGCTATCATGAAGGCACTGGTGGGCGGATCGACCCAGCGCAGGGGCAGAACAACGAGCACCGTGATGACCAACCAGGCAACCGCCAGGCGCAGCACCCAAAGGCGAACCCGCTGCCGGATGCGGCGGCGACGCCTGCGCTTCGAACGCCGGCCGGTCCGGCGCAAAGCAAAGCAACTTTTGCTCAATCCGTGTCAGGCAACTTTTGATTCACGCAAAGCCTGCCGCCGTGTGATGATAATCGGAGATTGAACAATCCAGTCCACGACAGTGGCACCGCCGGCATCGTGGCCGGGCGGCCTCGACCCGCGGCTACTCCCCCTCCGGCGTCTCCGTTCCCTCGAACAGGAACAGATGCTCCTGGACGCCGTTCTGCATCAGGTAGAGCTTCTCGATACGGAATCCGGGCATGCGCTGCTCGAGCAGCTTGGGCGCGTAGTGGGGCCCTTCAAAGTCCGGCGGGCCGGCACGGAAATTCAACCGGTCTTCCGCGACGATATCGATGGATGCGGGGTGGGTGGGGATATAGTACTGCTGCGACACCATGGCATAGAGCAGCCCCCCGGGGCGCATCACCCCGCAGATCCGGCCCATGAGGTGATCGATGGCCTCGAGCGACAGGTAGTCCAGGATGTTCCAGAACAACA
>JBEPXV010000336.1:0-3263 GCA_041641695.1 Gammaproteobacteria bacterium
TCGATCCGCCCAGGCAGGGCGGCGATTCGGTGGTCGCGCCGCCGCGGTCGAACCACTCCGACGGTGTCATGGCGTTGATGGAGAATGCATGGATCCCGGCCTGCAGCTCTGCGGCCACGGCCTCGTTCACCAGCCGGTGCCGGGCCACCCGTGCCTGGTTCTCGAAGGCTTCCGCAACGACGAGCACCTTGAAATGCGACTCCGAACCTTCCGGTACGTTGTGCATGTAGCTCTCGTTGATGACCTCGAGATGCATCGGGTTGAATGACTCGCTCAGCTTGCGCTCGAGCTGTGACTGCATGGTCATGACTGCTCGGGACCTCCGCTTCGTTTCAGGCCTGCAACCTTAGCACAACCGGGTCCGGGCGGTGGAGGGCGGCCGGGGTTTGCAAAACCACGCGCCTTGACTGATCATCCGCCGATGCCGCAAGACAGTTCTCCTTCCCCGGCCCCTGTGCTCCGCATCTATCTGCCCTTCGCGCTGGGCTATTTCCTGTCATACGTATTCCGCGTCGTGAACGCGGTTATCGCCGGCGACCTGCGTGCCGACCTGGCTTTGGACAGCTCGGTGCTGGGTCTGTTGACCAGCACCTACTTTCTGACCTTCGCCGCGTTCCAGCTGCCGCTGGGATATCTTCTTGACCGGTTCGGCCCGCGCCGGGTGGAGGCGTCCCTGCTGCTGGTGGCGGCACTCGGGGCATTCGTTTTCTCGCTGTCGGAAGGCGTCGCCGGATTGATCCTGGGGCGTGCCTTGATCGGGCTCGGTGTGTCTGCCTGCCTGATGGCCGCGTTCAAGGCCTACGTGGACTGGTTTCCATCCGACAGTCTGCCGCGCATCAACGGCTGGCAAATGGCTGCAGGCGGGCTCGGGGCGCTGTTCGCGACCCGGCCGGTGGAAATGAGCCTGCCGATGATCGGCTGGCAGGGCGTATTCCAGCTCCTGGGCGGGGCCTGCGTCGCTGTTGCCGTGATCATGTTCTTGGTGGTGCCCGAGAAGACGAAGCACACGGCGGCGGAGGGCAGCGGAGAGACATTCGGGTTCATGACGGTCTTCACCAGCGCGAAGTTTCTGCGCGTGGCGCCGCTCACCATGGCCTCCCAGGCGTCGTTCCTGTCGGTCAGCGGGCTTTGGGCCGGCACCTGGCTGCAGGACGTGGCGGGTGTCGAACGCGCCCAGGCGGCGAATGTCCTGGCGGGGATGACCATGGCGATGATCGCCGGGTTCCTGATCCTCGGCAGTGTGACCTCCGCCCTGGGCAGGAAGGGGATATCCACATCTACAGTGGCCACCACGTGCGTGGTGACCGCGTCGCTGCCGCTGGTGCTGATGATCGTCCTGGAAGGCGACGCGCCGCCGTGGCTGTGCTGGCCCGTGTTCGGCTTCTTCGGCACCGGCAGCATCCTCTTCTACGCGGCCCTGTCGCAGCATTTTCCGCGGCAGATCGCGGGACGCGTGAATACCGCCCTGAATCTGCTGGTATTCGTCGGCGCCTTCGTGCTGCAGTGGGGAATCGGCGTGGTGATCGATCACTGGTCCGCCGGCGGGGCGTTTTCCGTGACCGGTTACCGCGTGGCTTTCTCGGTTCTGGTCATGCTGCAGGCCGGCGCGCTGCTCTGGTACCTGGTGTTCCGGCGCGAAGATGCCCTGGCGGCGGCATGAAACCCGGGCCCCGGCCTGTTGTCATATCGGCATCCAGACCACGTAGAATTTCCTCCCATCCATGCGGGGGATCCAAATTGTGACCACCGGCGGAGCGGGGCGCGGCCCCGGCACGAACACCTGTCCTGCGGGCCCGGTCGGCTCCGGCAACCGCACCTTGAGGCCGGCTCATCTGCTGCTGGTTGCGTTGTTCCTTGTCGTTTTCCCGGCTACCGCCGCCGAGACGCTGTCGGGCGAAAGCCTGGTGCGTGCGCTGCGGGACGGCGGATACAGCATCTATTTCAGGCACGCACAGACAGACTGGTCGCAGTCCGACCGCATCCGGGAGGCGGGCGACTGGAAGAGCTGCGACCCGTCCCGGGCGCGTCAGCTCTCCGACGCCGGGCGGAATACCGCGCGCGCCGTCGGCGAGGCGATCCGGGCGCTCGACATACCGGTGGGACGCGTCCTCGCCAGCCCGTACTGCCGCGCCGTGGATACCGCGCGCCTGATGGCACTGGGACCGGTGGAGACCACCACAGCCGTGATGAATATGCGAGTTGCCGAATACTTCGGCGGACGCGACGCGATCGTCGAATCCGCCCGCAAGCTGTTGTCCACGCCGCCGCCCGCCGGCACCAACACCGTTATCGCCGCCCACGGAAATGTCGCCCGCGCGGCGACGCCCGTGTACCCCGGCGAGGCGGAAGGCGTGGTGTTTCGCCCGGAGGGAAACGGTCAGTTCACCTTGGTCGGCCGCCTGACGCCGGAGCAATGGACTGAGCTGGCAGCCACGATGACCGTCGAATAGATGCAAGAGTTGCTCACCCGATTCCGATGGCTTGCGGTGCTCTTTGTCTGCAGTTTCCCGACACTTACTGTCCCTGCAGCGGCCGATGTGGCGGGGCCGCGGCCCGGGCCGTCGGTGGGTCTGGCGCTCGGCTCCGGAGGCGCCGGCGGCCTGGCTCACATCGCCATGCTGCAGATCTTCGATGAGCTGGGAATCCGGCCGGCGCGAATCAGCGGGACGAGCATCGGGGCGGTGATCGGCGGGCTGTACGCCGCGGGCCTCAGCGCCGACGAGATCGAAGCGATTTTCGATGATTTCGCCGGGTCCGAGCTGGATGCCCTGACGGGGATCATGCGCTCGGACCTGGACTTCAGCGATCTGTTCAGATCCGGGCTCGGCAATGGCGGCATCCTTGATTCCAGCGGTTTTCTCGAGTTTCTGGCCACCCATGTCACGGCGCGTGACTTCGACGATCTGTCCATTCCTCTCACCGTGGTGGCTACCGATTTCTGGACCGGTGAGCCGGTGGTGATTGAAGCGGGAGACCTGTTCACTGCCATCGAAGCGAGCATGGCGGTGCCCGGGCTGTTCCAGCCGGTCAGGCAGGGAGACCGGCTCCTCGTGGACGGCGGCGCGTCCAAGCCCCTGCCCTTCGACCTGATGCTGGGCGTTTACGACCGTGTGGTCGCGGTGGATGTATCGGGAACCCGGCAGCGTTCCGAAGGGGAAGCGGAGCTGACGGATCTGCTGTTCAAAACCTTCGAGCTCATGCAGCAGTCCATTGTTCGGGAGATGCGGCTCCGCCAGGAGCCGGATCTCTACCTCAAGCCGAAC
>JBEPXV010000337.1:0-3262 GCA_041641695.1 Gammaproteobacteria bacterium
TGGCTGGTGCGCCATCACCTGCTGATGTCCTTCACCGCCCAGCGCAAGGACATCACCGATGCCGACGTGATCCGGGAGTTCACCGAGAACGTCGGCGACCAGGAGCACCTGAACAACCTGTACCTGCTGACCATCGCGGACATCCGCGGCACCAGCCCGCACGTGTGGAACGCCTGGAAGGGCCGGTTGCTGGAGGATCTCTACCACGCCGCTACCCGCTCCATCCGGCACGGCCTGAGCGTACCCCAGGACACCGCCGAGCGCGTGGCGGACATCCGCGAGGCAGTGCGGGGACAGCTCGGGGAGCGCGCCGTCACCCGCGAGCAGCTCGAGTCGTTCTGGAGCGCGCTGCCGACGGACTACTTTCTCCGGCACTCGGCGGACGACCTCGCCTGGCACGTCGAATCCATCGCCGCGAGCCGGGCCATCGACCTGCCCCTGGTGGACGTGCGCTTCCGGCCCCGCCTGGATGCCCTGGTATTCCTGATCTACGCCCCGGAGGCGGAGCAGCTGTTGAGCCTCGTCACCAAGGGCTTCGAGCGCATGAACCTGAACATCGCCGACGCCAAGATTCATACCACCAGCTCGGGGTTCGCCCTCTACACCTTCGTCGCCCTGGAGGAGAGCCTGTCGGAGGCGATGGACAAATCGCACATCGCGCATCTCAAATCGCAGCTCCGCCAGCGCATCATCCACGACCCGGATCCGGAAGCGGACAAGGTCTACCGGCTGCCGCGCAAGCTCAAGCACTTCCACATCGAGACCCACGTCGACTTCTCCCAGTCCACGCACCACACCGTGATGGAAGTCATCGCCCTGGACCAGCCCGGACTGCTGCACCGGGTGTCGCGCTGCCTGCTGCACTGCAAGGTACACCTGGTCACCGCCAAGATCACCACGGTTGGCGAGCGCGTCGAGGACGTGTTCTTCATCACCGACCGCGACGGCAGGCCGGTGACCGACAAGGAACAGCTCGAATGCCTGCGCAGCAGTATCCTGGAGGCGCTGAAACTGCCCGGCACCGACCAGTCCGACAAGGCGGCGAATGCGTGACGTCGGGCCAGCATTGAATTCGTCCTTATTCATTGTGCGTTGAAAACGGAGAGGATCACGACGAGAATGAGCCGGGAACCGTTCGCCGCGACACGCCATAAATACATCCCTGTAGGCTCGCTCTCCGCTGTCCATGCTCCGAGACGGTCGCGTCAAACGGTTCCCGTCTCATTCGTACCCACCACGGCCTGCACGTCGACGTGGCAACGCTTGAAGCCGGTCGTTTCCCAGGCTTCAATCAACATTCAAAAAGGAGTACAAAAGGACCATGTCCGAGCTGATCCAAACCATCGAAGACGCCTTCGAGCACCGCGCCGGCCTGCGCCCGGACAGCGTGCCGTCCGACCTGCGAAACGCGGTGCTCGATGCCATCGAGCAGCTGAACACCGGCGAGAGCCGGGTGGCTTACAAGCAGGATGGCAAGTGGCATGTAAACGAGTGGCTGAAGAAGGCGGTGCTGCTGTATTTCCGGATCAGCGACAACCGGGTGATCGAAGGCGGCTTCACGCGCTACTTCGACAAGGTGCCGCTCAAGCTGGACGATTATGACGACCGGCGTTTCGGTGACGCCGGATTCCGCGTGGTGCCGCCGGCCACGGTGCGCGAGGGGGCGTACATCGCGCGCAACGTCGTGCTCATGCCGAGCTACGTCAACATCGGCGCGTACGTGGACGAAGGCACCATGGTGGACACCTGGGCCACGGTCGGGTCCTGCGCCCAGATCGGCCGCAACGTGCACCTGTCCGGCGGCGTCGGCATCGGCGGCGTGCTGGAGCCGATCCAGGCGGCCCCCACCATCATCGAGGATGACTGCTTCATCGGCGCCCGCAGCGAGGTCGTCGAGGGGGTCATCGTCGGCGAAGGCTCGGTGATCTCCATGGGCGTGTTCCTGGGGCAAAGCACCCGGATCCTAGACCGCGAGACCGGCGAGGTCCATTACGGACAGGTCCCGCCCGGGTCGGTGGTGGTGTCCGGCTCGCTGCCGGCGAAGGACGGCAGCCACAGCCTGTACTGCGCGGTGATCGTGAAGAAGGTCGACGCCAAGACCCGCGCCAAGGTGGGGATCAACGAGCTGCTCAGGACCGACTAGTGGCGGGGTGCACCAGCCCCTTGGCGGACGACGACACCCTGTCACTGGCCCGGGAGCTGATCCGCAGGCCTTCGGTTACGCCCGATGACGCGGGATGCCAGGAAATCCTGGCCGAGCGCCTCGCCGCCGCCGGATTTTCAATCGAGCTCATGCCGTTCGGCGAGGTGTCGAATCTCTGGGCCCGCCTCGGCACTGACCCGCCGCTGGTGGTGCTGGCCGGCCATACCGACGTCGTGCCCACCGGCCCCCTGGCTGCGTGGCGGTTCGACCCGTTCGCCGCGACCATCGACGACGGGCGGTTATACGGCCGCGGCGCGGTCGACATGAAATCCTCCCTGGCCGCGTTCATCACCGCCATCGAACGGTTGACCGCGGAGTCGACTGCGTTGCGGGGCTCGATCGGGGTGCTCATCACCTCGGACGAGGAAGGTCCCGCGGTGGACGGCACCGCCCAAGTGGTCGAAACCCTGGCCGGGCGCGGTGAGCAAATCGACTACTGCGTGGTCGGCGAGCCCAGCTCGGCGTCCGTGCTCGGCGACACCCTCAGGAACGGGCGGCGCGGCTCGCTCAGCGGCTCGCTGAAGATTCACGGCGTCCAGGGCCACGTGGCCTATCCGGAGACCGCCGAGAACCCCGTGCACCGTTTCGCGCCGGCCCTGCACGAGCTGAGCGAGATGACCTGGGATGAAGGCAACGCACACTTTCCCCCCACGTCGTTCCAGATCTCCAGCGTCCATGCCGGCACCGGAGACGCCAACAACGTGATCCCCGGTGAGCTTGCCGTCGAGCTCAACCTGCGCTTCGGAACCGCCAGCACGCCGGAGTCGCTCAAAGAAAAGCTTGAGGCCGTCCTGCACCGGCACAGCCTGCGCTATGATCTGGATTGGCGTCTGTCCGGCATGCCGTTTCTCACCGAGGAAGGCCCCCTGATCGACGCCGCGAGGCGGGCGGTGGCCGAGACCCTGGGCGTCACGCCGGCGCTGTCCACCGCGGGCGGTACGTCCGACGGCCGGTTTATCGCCCCCATCGGGGCGCAGGTCGTAGAGCTTGGACCTTTGAACGCCACCATTCATAAAATAAACGAATATATTGACATCGAAGATCCCGACCGCCTGAGCC
>JBEPXV010000338.1:0-3258 GCA_041641695.1 Gammaproteobacteria bacterium
GCCCTGGCCAACAGGAGAATCCCCGACGCTATCCTGGTGCCGCTGCAGTACGTGGCGCCCGCCGTGCTTTCCGCGCTGGTGGTGACACTGCTCATCGATGACGACGGCTCGGTGGCGATCGGCGTGCCGGAGCTGGCGGCGTTCGCCATGGGCGCGGCGGTCGCCTGGGGTACCCGCAACCATCTCTATACCCTGGTGGCCGGGATGGCTGTTTTCTGGATCCTGCGCGCCCTGGTGTGAGGCCCGCCCGGTGACGGCAATGACAGCGGGTATATGAGCGTGGGCCTGCTGCTCGTCCTGCTTCCGCTCGTCGCGCTCGCCTACGGCCTGTACCAGTTCATCCGGGCCGAGGAGAAGTCGCGGGACGCGATTCAGACGACCGCGTACATCATTGTGTATCCGGTCGTGGTGTATCTGGCCTGGCGCAGCGGATCGGTGCCTTCCTGGCTGGCATGGCCGATAGCGGTGGCCGGGCTGCCCTGGATCGTCGCGGGCATACATCTCAATGAAATCGTGAAGGACCCGACCGTGGTGAAGGACAATGAATTCGTGGGATTCCCGTACCGGTTCTGGATCTGGGGCGGTGTGCTGTCGGTTGCGCTCGGTCTGCTGTTTGGCTGACCGGGGGGCTTGAGGCCGGGATCAGTCAGCCGTGCGGCAGGTGATGTAATGCACCATCACCTCGTCCCCGAATTCCTCGTTCTCCGGCAGGTAGGGCTGGGGGTCGGAGACCTGCGGGTCCCGGATGAGGCCCCGGCTTTCGAGCTGCGTCAGCACGGCGGGGTAGTCGCGCTCCTTGAAGACGTCGGTGCGCTGGGTCACCACCATGGCGCCGCCGGGCCGCACCACCCGGCAGAACTCGCGGAGCGTTGCCAGGGTGTCGGGCAGATAGGTCAGCACGCCGATGCACACCAGGCCGTCGTAGCTGTCGTCTTCGCAGGGAAGCGGCAGCTTCTGCATGTCCACGTGCTGGACGGAGCGATAGATGCCGCGCCGGGTCGCCACGTCCAGCGAGCGCCTGGATACGTCGATGCCGTCGATCGTCGAAAAGCCGGCATCCACGAGCGCCTGGCCGCTCAGTCCCGTGCCGCAGCCGGCATCCAGGATCACCGACCCGGGATCGAGAAGGGCGCCCAGGCGCGCGGCGGCCTGCCCGGGGGCCTCGTAGCGCCACTGGGCCAGGGTCTGATCGTAATCCGCGGCCCATTCGTCGTAGTACGCGGCGACGTCATCGCTCTTGTTGGACAGATTGCGGAGCCCCTGGTGGTCCGACTGGTTGCTTGAATTCATGGTTGTCCTGTCGTGGAGGAGCACTCATTATACCGGAGAGGAGGCGAAACGATGACTCACAAGGGCAGTTGTCTGTGCGGGCGCGTCAGATACGAGATCCACAGTGATCTGTTGGATGTCGTGAACTGTCACTGCTCGATGTGCCGCAAGTTCCACGGCGCCGCGTTCCGCACCCGGGCGGCGGTGCGGGCGGCGGACTTCCACTGGCTTGAGGGCGAGGACCTGCTGACGCACTACGAATCCTCCCCGGGCGAATACAAGACCTTCTGCCGGGTATGCGGGTCGCCAATGGTGACCCGGTTCGACCATGACCGGGAGTGGTACGGTTTTCCGCTGGGAACCCTGGATACGGACCCGGGCGTCAAACCCGGGTATCACATCTTTGTCGGCTCCAGGGCCCCCTGGCACGAGATTACCGACACGCTGCCACAATACCATGGCCTGCCCGGGGACGACGGCGAGCCGGGCGCCACGTAAACACCTGCCTGATGCGAAGAATGCGACGCCCAAAAGTGCACAAGCGCTTCCTGATTTTCGTCAGGGATATACATACGCACACGCCGTTCCTGAACATGCTGTATATCCTGATCGGATTATGGCTGGTGTTCTCCATGGGCCTGTATCTGGCGGAACGGAGCGCCGAGGGTTCAACCATCGGTTCCTACGGGGAGGCGCTGTACTGGGGGGTGGCGGCGTTCTCGACGGCCGGGATCGCCGATACGCCGGCGTCCGGGATCGCGCAGCTGATCGGCGGGCTGTGGATCGTGACGGGCTCGCTGCTGTTCTTCGGCGCCATCGTGGCGACGGTGACGACCTATTTCATGCGGCCGCTGCAGCGTCCCCACAGGAAGATCATCGACACGATCGAGTACAACCTGGAACAGCTGGACGACCTGAGCCTCGAGGAGGCGGACCTGCTGAAGGAAACCGTCGCTACCTTGATCGAGCACGTCGAAAGTGTGAAGAAGAACCGCCGGGATGACAGGTCCTCATCCGGACAATGAACCTATGCGGGGTGCGGCGGTATTGTGGTAATTTACAGCCATCCCATTATTCCGCATTTCGGAAATTTTACGAATGAGCACGCAATCGACCCGATGTGCCAGCGAGGAGCTGGCGGAGCTGGAGGAATGGCTGAAATCGAAAGGCATCGATCTCGTGGAGAAGGACGAGTCGAGCCTGGCACCCGGCGAATACACCAAGAGCCTGCATGAGCCCGCGGGCAGCGAAACGGCGGCGCCCCCTGTCTGGACGGTGACCTGGTACCCCAGGGAAGAGTAGCGGGCCGGGTCGTCGCGGTCGGGGTCACCGCGGGCGGGGCAGCCGGCCGGATCAGCGCCCGGCGACCTGGACGCGGTCCCGGCCGCCGTGCTTGGCGGTGTACATTGCGCGGTCGGCGCGCCCGAGCGTCTGGTCCAGGGTGTCGCCCGGGCGGTGCTCCGCGACCCCGAGGCTGGCGGTAACCGCGATCCCGTCACGGGTGAAGCGGTGCTCCTGGATTGCCGCCCGTATCTTCTCGGCCACCGCCAGGGCATCGTCGAGCCCGCAGCCCCGCAGCCAGATGACGAACTCCTCCCCGCCCCAGCGGCAGATGACGTCCGCCGCGCGCAGCGCCTTTCCCGCCAGGTCCGCGACCTCCCTGATCACCTCGTCGCCGGCAATGTGGCCGTAGCGGTCGTTGATCTGTTTCAGATCATCGAGGTCCAGCATGATGACGGCGTTGGCGGGCGCGTCGGGGGAGTGGTCCTGGATGTAGGGCTGCGTCAGGATCTCGAAGCTGTGCCGGTTGGCGACGCCCGTGAGGCTGTCCGTGGTGGCCATGCGCTCGAGCCGGCGCTGGTAGCGCTGAAGGGTGACCTGGGTCAGCACCACCACCAGGACCGCGATGGCCAGGCCGACGCCGAGATTGAGAAAGAACGCCCGGCGCACCGGCGCGGTCACGGCGCTCTCCGGCTGCTCGACGAACAG
>JBEPXV010000339.1:0-3254 GCA_041641695.1 Gammaproteobacteria bacterium
GCGCAGATGTCGCACAATTCCTTGTCACTGAAGTTGTTGCAGCGCCTGCAGCGAACGACCGTCTTCAACGCGCGCTGGAGCGCCTCGGCGATCACCCGGGCGCCGTCCTGGTCGCGCTCCAGCAGGTGAAACGCCATGCGCTGCGCGGTCTTGGGCCCGACGCCGGGCAATCGCCGCAGCGCCTCCTGCAGTTGCCCGATCGCCTGGGACAGCGACACGTTACAGCGGCAGATTCAGACCGGGAATATTCATTCCCGAAGTCAGTCCCGACATTTTGTCCTGGGCCGTCTGCTCGGCCTTGCGCACGGCGTCGTTCATCGCCGCCGCCACCAGGTCTTCCACCACTTCCTTGTCGTCCTGCATCAGCGCCTCGTCGATCTGGACCCGCTTCACGTCATGCCGGCAGGTCATCACAACGCTGACCATGCCGCCCCCGGCCTCGCCGGTGACCTCGATGCCGGCCAGCTCTTCCTGGGCCTTGCGCATGTTCTCCTGCATTTCCTGGGCCTGCTTCATGATGTTGCCTAGACCGCCCTTCATATCAACCTCGTTCGCGTTAAATAACGTTTCATTGCCTCGACCGGATCGAGTCTTCCACCAGGGTCGCGTCGAACTGGTCGATCAGATCCTGCACATCGGGATCGGTCTTCATCGACTGCTCCGCCTGCTTCTGCTTGTCCGACTGTTCCCGCGCGATCGATTGTACCGGCGTTTCAGCGCCCGGTTGCGACAAGTGAATCCTGATGTCCACCGGCCGGCCGAGCTGCTCCGCCAGGGCATCGCGGACCGCGGCCTTGCGGTTGTCGTTGATCAGATGCTCGTGCTGCGGGCTCAGCTCGAAGGTCCACTTTCCGTCCTCCCGGCTTTGGAGCGCCAGATTCATCGCCAGTTCCTGGGCGAACCCGCTCAACGGGAGCCCCCTGGCGAGCCGCCGCCAGTCGTCTTCGCTCGCGGGCTCGGCCGGCGGCGGCGCGGCGTTTTCCGCGTCGTGCTTCTTCGCGGGACCCTGCCCGGGTGCGGATCCCGCCACCGGTCCCGCGCTCGGCGCCGCGGGCGCCGGCGGGGCCTGTTCCTCCTGCACCCTGGGCACCTCGGTCGCTGCGCCGGCGGCCGCTTTCGTCCCGGCCGCCTTCTGCGCCGCCGCGGCGGCAGGCTGACCCGCGCCGCCCCGGGGCTGCTCCGCCGCGCCGCCGGGCCGGAATGCCAGCATGCGCAGCATCACCATCTCGAAGCCGGTTCGCGGGTCCGGCGACAAGGGCAGATCCCGCTTGCCGATCAGCGCGATCTGGTAGAAAAGCTGCAGATCCTCCTCGCCGAGCAGCCCGGCCACCGACGGATGCCAGTCGGCCTCGGTCTGTTTGGCCTCGAGCAGAGCCGGGTCGCGTTTGTACAACGACAGGTGAAACAGCTCCGTGAGCAGGTCGTCGAGTATCTGGGTATAGGCGCCCGATCGCTGGGACACCGCGTCGACGACCCCGAAAACAGTTCGCGTGTCGCCGCCCGCCAGTGCCTCGACAAGCTCGCGGACATAATCGGTTTCAATCAGGCCCAGCATCTGGCGCACGCTGTCCGCGGCAACGCTGCCGTTGCCCTGGGCGATGGCCTGGTCGAGCAGGCTCAGGCCGTCGCGCATGCTGCCGTCCGCCGAACGGGCCAGCAGGCGCAGCCCCTCGGTCTCGTACTCCACGGACTCGGCATCCAGAATCCGCTTGAGCTGCTCCTGGATCTCGTCGAGCTGCAGCAGCTTCAGGTTGAACTGCAGGCACCGCGACAGAATGGTCACCGGCAGCTTCTGGGGGTCCGTGGTGGCGAACAGGAACTTCACATGGGGCGGCGGCTCTTCGAGGGTCTTCAGGAGCGCGTTGAAGCTGTGCGCCGACAGCATGTGCACCTCGTCGATCAGGTACACCTTGAACCGGCCGATGGTCGGCGCGTACTGCACATTGTCCAGCAGCTCGCGCGTGTCCGCCACCTGGGTACGGGAAGCCGCGTCCACCTCGATGAGGTCCACGAAGCGACCCTCGTCGATGGATCGGCAGGCGTGGCACTCGTTGCAGGGCGTGGAACCGACCCCCTGCTCGCAGTTCAGGCACTTGGCGAGTATCCGGGCGAGCGTCGTCTTGCCGATGCCCCGCGTGCCCGTGAACAGGAAGCCGTGGTGAACGCGGTCGCTGTCCAGAGCATGGGTGAGCGCCGCCACGATATGCTCCTGACCGACCAGCTGGTCGAACGACCGCGGCCGCCATTTACGTGCTAGTGCCTGATAAGTCATGGTGTTCCGAGTAGGGTGGCGGATCAAGCCGGCCCGGCCCCCGACGCCCGAATCAGTTGCTACGGCTGCTTCCTTCCGGACCTGACCGGGTTTACAACCTATCGTCGCCGGGAAAGGCCGGCCATCACCGCCATTGAAGCGAACGGATACCGCTCGCGGGCGAGCATAATCATTCGGTGGGGATGTGTAAATGGCGGGGAGGTAGGGATGCTCAAAACGCCCCACCCGCTCAATATCCCGGGCGCCGTCCCGAAGACTCCAGGCCCTCCATGCCAACGACTCATGAAGCCGTAGTGCCTGCATTCAATTAATATGGCGGAGAGGGAGGGATTCGAACCCTCGATACGGATTAACGTATACACGCTTTCCAGGCGTGCGCCTTAAACCACTCGGCCACCTCTCCGGTTCAGATATCAGAGGGCAGATATCAGATGTCAGCGAGAGACACGAAACTGACCTCTGAAATCTGATGTCTGTATGGCGGAGAGGGAGGGATTCGAACCCCCGGTACCCATAAGGGTACAGCAGATTTCGAGTCTGCCCCGTTCGGCCAACTCCGGCACCTCTCCCGGGAGCGCGGGAGATTAAACCAGCGCGCCGGCCGTTGCAAATGGCCCCGCTTTCCGAGCCCGGGCCCCCGGCCCGATACCCGCGGGCCGGCGTATGGAATATCGAATTCCCGGCCGCGGGTCGGTCCATGCCGGGGGCAGGCGCATGAACAGCGCTCCGGCGAACACGGGTGGAGCCGGCACCATGGCGCAGCTCGACATCTGTAAACTAGTGCACCCCGCCACTGATATTGCACCATTCAGCGGCCCGCAAAGCGGGGACACATCCAGTCCAACCCGGGGACGTGCCGGAGCCCGGCGACGGCGGCTTGCGGCGGCGCTGTTTGCGGGCCGCCCTGCGGGAGCGCCCCTGAACCGCCATGGGTGCGTTGCGCTCCTTGTAAAGGGCCGGGCCATTCACTGCGGAGCGCGCC
>JBEPXV010000340.1:0-3250 GCA_041641695.1 Gammaproteobacteria bacterium
CGATCCGCTGCGACGTGAACGGCGTGACCAAGCAGGATTCAAGCACCCGGCACATGATCTTCGATATCCCCGCGATCATCAGCACCCTGTCCCGGGGCATGTCCCTGGAGCCGGGGGACATCATTGCCACCGGCACCCCGGACGGCGTCGGATTCGCCCGCACGCCACCCGAATTCCTAAAGCCGGGGGACGAAGTGGTATGCGAGATCGAAGGCATCGGCGCACTGCGCAACACGATCGCAGAACGGGCAACCAACGACCGCCGGTAGGCCGGGAGCCAATCCGTACCCGGATTCGTGACGCTTGTCGGGATGAATCCCGAGCTAAACCAACAGATCCTTGGCCTGGTTGATCTTGGCCGCCAGGTAGTCGGAGCCCCCGCGGTCGGGATGCAGCTTCTGCATCAGCCGCCGGTGGGCGGCGACGACCTCATCGCGCGGGGCATCGGGGCTGATGCCGAGGATCTGGCCGGCCTCTTCCCGGGTCATCGACCCACCGGCTTCGGGGTCCGCCGCCCGGCGCCCCTGCTCCCCCTGCTGCTCCCAGCCGTCGTGATAGCGGTCCAGGAAAGCCTGCAGCAGCGCCGCGGAATCTTCGTCCCGGGAACGGTACGCGTTCAGCAGTCCCAGAAGATCGCTCAACGGCACTTGCGACAGCCGCTGCCCCTGGAAATCGCCCTCGAGTATCTCGCCGTCCATTTCCCCGCTGTCGTGATCCAGAGTCATGTGAAGGAATCTCGACCGCACGTGCGACGTATCCGGTCCGCCCCCGGAGCCCGCCCCCAGGCCCGCCGCCTTGGCGCTCTGCGCATTCTGGTAATGGGAGTGCAACTGACTGAACAACGGAGCGAAGCGCAGCAGTGACAGCAGGCGACCCACAAACGGCGCCGCGGCCCCGAGGACGGCGAACAACCAGTGCAGCCGCCCGGTCATGGCGAGCACCAGCAGCAGACCAGCCCCGGCGTACAGGGCGCCGCGCCGCAGCTTGGCGGCGACGAGCTTCGGATCCTCGTTCATCAGCCAGTGGACGAACAGGACCGCGGCCACGACCGCGATGAACAGCAGAAGCAGTCGCGCCATGTATCAGCGGTCCGGGTCGAGCTGGCGCGTGAGCTGCTTCACCGAGGCGTGCCTGCCGTCGCTGAACCGTTCCAGCGCCCGCCAGCCGCCGGAGGCATATACCGCCACCGCGCTCAGCAGATCCCGCAGCTGCCCGGCGCTGCCATGATCGAAGGGGCAGGCGGCGCCGCGCGTCAGGTGGGCGATCTGCTTGAACACCCGGATGGTATTGGGGTCGTTGCCCTCGTGAAACAGGAACACCGGCACCCCCAGTATGCCGATCTGGCCGGCCAGGTGCGCCAGGTGATCCGGGTTCTCCTCGACGCAGTCGCCGATGAACACCAGCGCGTTGACCTTGGACTGCTTGGCTTCCTTGAGCGTGTGGCGCAGGACCTTGCCGATCTGGGTGAGGCCGCCCAGACAGAACACCGAGGTCATGCGCTTGACGACCTCCTCGGAAGACGTATACCAGGGGCTGGCGCGGAACTCGCCGAAGCCGCGGTAAAAGCACAGCTGCACCGCCAGCCCACCGAGACCGTCCGTGGCCCGGAACATGTCGCCCTGGATGGCGCAGGCCCGGTCCCAGGTCGGCTGCCGGCTGGCAGTGGCGTCCAGGGCGAAGATCAGCCGGCCGCGGGCGCCCGTGCCGGTCGTCGCGGGGACCTGCTTCGACTTCTCCACGAAAGCCCGGATGTCGCGGCGGGAGGATTTCGCCGGCAGATTGTCGTCGTCGGCCATGGTTCGAATATCGGCAGCTTCTGGCGTGAAGCCCCGACTATACCGCAGCGCCGGACCCGGCTCATTCCCGAAACGACCGTGCCGGCCGGGCATCGGACCTTGCCCCCGGGGAGAAGGAGTTGTCGGCATCGTCACAAACGACTGAAGCGCACGCCGATAGGACGCAGGCAGTGAACTGCCGAACTCGGGCGTCACGGGCGAACACACCGTGCCGGATTTTGGCATCGGCACCTTTGCGGTTAGTATTCGGGCGATTTCGCAAACCGGAAGACCACTGTCGTGACCACCGATCCGTTCGTTGATGATTTTCTGGAGTTCCTGGGCGCCTCCCCCACGCCGTTCCACGCCGTAGCCAACATGGCCCGGCGCCTGGAGACCGCCGGCTTCATCCGCCTCCGGGAGCAGGAGAGCTGGGACCTCGAAGTCAACCAGCGCTACTACGTCGTGCGCAACGGCTCGTCCCTGGTGGCATTCTGCAATACCGGCGACCCCGGGCAGGGCATCCGCCTGGTAGGCGCGCACACGGACAGCCCCTGCCTGAAGATCAAGCCGCAGCCCGAGCGCGTCAGGAGAGGCTATTTCCAGGTCCTGGCGGAACCCTACGGCGGTGTGCTGCTGAATCCCTGGTTCGACCGGGACCTGTCCATCGCCGGCCGGGTAACCCTGCAGGCCTCCGGCGAGTCCCTGGTCCATCGCCTGCTGGATTTCCGGCGGCCGGTGGCGGTGATCCCCAGCCTGGCGATTCACCTGGACCGTGACGCCAACAGCAACCGCTCGATAAACGCGCATTCCGATACACTGCCCATCCTGCTGCGCACCGAGGAGGAGAATCCGGCACTCACCGCGGTGCTGGCGGACCAGCTTGCCCGGGAGCACCCCGACTACGCGGGCGCCGAGATACTCGGTTTCGAGCTGAGTCTTTACGACACCCAGCCTCCGGCCCGGATCGGCGTCAACGGCGAGTTCATCACGGGGGCGCGCCTCGACAATCTGGCGAGCTGCTACATCGGCCTGCGCGCCGTGCTGGACCACGACCACCAGTTGCCGGCGCTGCTGGTCTGCAATGACCATGAGGAAGTGGGCAGCCAGTCCGCGGCCGGGGCCGACGGCCCGTTCCTGCGCGATGTCATCAACCGATGGCTGGGCAACCGCGCCTCCATGACCACCGCCATGGACCGCTCCCTGCTGGTATCCGCCGACAATGCCCACGGCCTGCATCCCAACTACACCGAGCGGCACGACGAGAACCATGACCCGCTGCTGAACGGCGGGCCGGTGATCAAGGTGAATCACAACCAGCGCTACGCCACCAACAGCGAAACCGCCGGCATGTTCAAGGCGCTGTGCCGGCGCGCCGAGGTGCCGGTGCAGAGCTTCGTGTCCCGCGCCGACATGGGCTGCGGCACCACCATCGGTCCCATCACGGCCGGGGAGATCGGCGTCAAGACCCTGGA
>JBEPXV010000341.1:0-3249 GCA_041641695.1 Gammaproteobacteria bacterium
GTTCAGACCTCCCACGCCAACCGCGGCATGATCCTGGACCGCAATGGCGAGCCGCTGGCGGTGAGCAGCGCGGTGGATTCGGTCGTGGCCGACCCGAAAGCGATACGCCGCGCCGGGGGCTTCGAGGCCCAGCAGGGTTGGGACGAGCTGGCAGAGCTGCTCGACGAGCCGTTGTCCGCTATCCAGGACAAGGTTACCCGCAACCCCGATTCCGAGTTCGCCTGGCTGAAGCGGCATCTCGACCCGGAGCGCGCCCGGCAGGTCATGGAGCTGGGCATTGCCGGCATCACCCTGCGGCGCGAATACAAGCGCTTCTATCCGGGCGGCCCCGTGTTCGGCCAGCTCGTCGGTTTCACCGACACCGACCAGAACGGCCTGAGCGGGCTCGAGAAGACGTTTGACGACCGCTTGTCCGGGACATCGGGGCGGACTCGGGTGCTTCGGGACGGCAAGGGCCGGGTGATCGAGAACGTGGAGCAGCTGTCGCCGACCGTGGATGGCCAGGACGTGCAGTTGAGCATCGATGCGCGCCTTCAGTACCTGGTGTTCCGCCACCTGCACGCCGCGGTGAAGAAGCACCGGGCGGACGCCGCCAGCGCGGTGCTGCTCGACGCGCGCACAGGCGAGATCCTGGCGATGGTGAATGAGCCCACCATCAACCCGAACACCCGGGACCGCGCCAGCCTGACATCGTCCAGCGCCCGCAACCGCGCCGTCCAGTCGGTGTTCGAGCCCGGGTCCACCGTCAAGCCGTTCACCATCGCCGCCGCCCTGGCCAGCGGCCGCTTCGGGCCGGACACGCGAATCGAGACCAGCCCCGGCACCATCATGGTGGGCGGCTATCCCATCCGCGATTTCCGCGACTACGGTTTGCTCACAGTCTCCCGCGTGCTGATCAAGTCCAGCAACGTCGGTGTTTCCAAGATCGCCATGGAGCTGGACCCGGAGACGTTCCCGGCCCACTTCCACGACCTGGGATTCGGCCGGCCCACGGGGGTCCCGCTGCCCGGCGAGGAGGCGGGCCGGGCGCCGCGCGAGGGCCCGTTGCGTACCCGCGACCAGGCATCGCTCGCATACGGCTACGGGCTGTCCACCAATCTGCTTCAGCTGGCGCGGGCCTACACCGTCCTGGCGGGCGACGGCCGTCTCCTGGAGGTGCGCCTGACCCCCGGCCCGGCGGAGCACGGTGCCCGTGTGTATCCGCCCGAGGTGGTGAATCAAGTGCAGGACATGCTGGCCAAGGTCATTGCCGAAGGCGGGACCGGCACCGGCGCCCGTCTCGCCGACTACACGGCCGCCGGCAAGACCGGCACCGTGATCAAGTACCTGGAGGATGAAGGGCGCTACGCCGACGACCAGTATCTGTCGGTGTTCGCCGGCTATGCACCGGCGGACAACCCGCGGCTGATCATGGCCGGGGTGGTGGACAATCCGCGGGGCGAGGCCTATTACGGCGGCGAGGTGTCGGCGCCGGTGTTCTCCAAGGTCATGAATGCGGCCCTGCATCTTCTGAATGTGCCGTCAATGCCCGATCCGGGCGAATCGGAACTGCTCCAGGCGCGCGTGGACGGGGAGTCGGACGGATGAGCGGCGGTGTCGCCATCAGGGACCTGCTGGCGGGCCTGGCCGCGCCGGGGGACTTCCCGGACGGCGTGGCCGCCGACCTGGCGCTTGACAGTCGGCGCGTGCACGGCGGCGAGCTGTTCCTCGCCTACCCCGGTGCCCACCAGGACGGCCGCGCGTTCATCGACGAAGCGATCGGGCGCGGCGCCGCGGCGGTGGCCTATGACCCGGAAGGGTTCGAGTACCACGGCCGCGTGCCCGGCATTCCGGTCGCGGACCTGGCCCGGCGGGCCAGCGAGATCGCCGCCCGTTTCCACGGCCGCCCCAGCGAACGGCTCTGGGTCATCGGCGTCACCGGTACCAATGGCAAGACCAGCTGCGTCCATTTTCTCGCCCAGGCGCTGGAGCGTCTCGGCCGGCAGCCGCGCATGATCGGCACCCTCGGCAGCGGCCGGGTCGGACAGCCGGATGCCGGTGAATTGACCACCCCGAGCCCACTGGATCTGCAGAGGCTGATGCGACAATTCGCCGACGACGGGGCCACCCACGTCGTTATGGAGGTGTCCTCCCACGCCTTGAAGCAGGGACGGGTGGCGTCGGTGGACTTCGACGCCGCCGTGTTCACCAACCTCAGCCGGGACCATTTGGACTATCACACCGATATCGACGATTACGCGAGCGCCAAGAAGTCGCTGTTCGAGCGCCCTTCGCTGCGCTTCGCGGTGGTCAACGTCGATGACCCGGTGGGCCGTGAGATCCGGGCGGGCATGGAATCGCCGGTGGTCGGTTTCGGCGAGCGGGGAGACCTCCGCGCCGAGGCCGTGAAGGTCGGCGAGAACGGCCTGGGCCTGCGCATCGACAACCCGCAGCGCCCGTTGGCCGTGGCGGCGCCCCTGGTGGGCCGGATCAACGTGGCCAACGTGCTGGCGGTGGCCGGCGTGCTGCTGGAGATGGGCTTTGATCCGGGGGACGTGGAAGCGGCCCTGAACGGATTGGCCCCGGTGCCCGGGCGCATGGAGCTGTTCCGTTCCCTGCACGGTGGGCCGACCGCGGTGGTGGATTACGCCCATACGCCCGATGCCCTGGAGCGCGCCCTGCAGTCGGTGCGTGAGCACTGCCGCAAGGCATTGTGGTGCGTGTTCGGCTGCGGCGGCGACCGGGACCGCGGCAAGCGGCCCGAGATGGGCGGGATCGCGGAACGATGGGCCGATCACGTGGTGGTGACCAACGACAATCCACGCGGCGAGCCGCCTGCCGATATCGCCGCCGAAATCGCCGCCGGCATGAGCCGCGAGCCGCGGGTGATCCTGGACCGCCGCCGGGCCATCGTCTCGACGCTGGAGGCCGCCCGAGCGGGCGACTGGGTGCTGATCGCCGGCAAAGGGCACGAGACCTACCAGATCGTCGGCGAACGGGTGATGGCCTTCGACGATCGGGAAGTGGTGACGGACTGCCTGGGGAAAGCCGCATGATGAGCCTGTCGGAGATCGCTCAGAGCATCCACGGTGAGCTTATCGGTCGTAACGCGCGGATCCAGGGCGTGTCGACGGACTCCCGCGCCCTGAACCGGGGTGAGTTGTTCGTGGCGCTGAAAGGCCCGAATTATGACGGCCACGCGTTCCTGGCGGCCGCGCGCGAGGCCGGTGCCGCCGGCGCCATCGTGCAAGCGGAGACCGACGCCGGCCT
>JBEPXV010000342.1:0-3247 GCA_041641695.1 Gammaproteobacteria bacterium
GGTTTCAATCCGATCGAAGAGTCCTCCGGGCGGGTAACCATCAAGCGCCCGGGACGTTTCCGGTGGGACTATGAGCCGCCCGACGAGACCCGGATCATCAGCAACGGCGAGAAGGTCTGGATCTACGACGTCGCGCTGGAACAGGTCAGCGTCCGCTCCTACGAGGCTGCCCTGGGCAACACGCCGGCCGCGCTCCTGGCGGGCGGCGCCGGAATCAGCGAAGAGTTCGAGGTGACTGATCTCGGCGAGGTCAACGGCCCGCTGCACTGGGTGCGGATGGTGCCGAAAAGCGAGGATGTCGGCTTCGAGGACATTCGCATCGGGTTCGAGAACGGCCGCCTGCGCGTGATGGAGCTGGTGGATGGCCTGGGACAGACAACCCGCATCACGATGACGGACGGCGCCGAGAATGAGACCATCGACGATTCCCGGTTTAGCTTCACCGCCCCCGAGGGCGTCGATGTCATAGATGAAACCGCGCAGTGAGCAGCGGTTCCGGCCGCCTTGGCTGAATGAACGGTATCCAGCCGCTGCTGCTGATCGGCCTCGCCGGTGCGCTCGGCGCCATGCTGCGCTTTGCCATCACCCAGGGCGTGATGAAGGTGCTGGGCCACGGGTTTCCGTTCGGCACATTGATTGTCAATGTGCTGGGATCGTTCCTCATCGGCGCGCTGTTCGTGGTGTTCTGGGAGCGCGCCGCGGGCGGCGAGCTGCTGCGGCTGGTCCTGGTGGTGGGGCTGCTGGGCAGCCTGACGACGTTCTCGGCTTTTTCCCTGGATACCTGGATCCTGTTCCAGGACGGCGCCTATCTGAAGGCGGGCGCCAACATCCTGGGCAACGTGGTGTTGTGTCTCGCGGCGACCTGGCTTGGGATCCTCGTGACCAGAGTGGCTTGTTGACGGGAGGTTAGTGCTGTGCTCGATCCGAACATTCTGAGAAAGAATCCGGAGTTTGCCGCCGAGCGCCTGAAGCTGCGCGGGTTTGACCTCGACGTCGCCCGGCTCAAGGATCTCGAGGCCCGGCGGCGCACCCACCAGGTGGAAACCGAAGCCCTGCAGAAGGAGCGCAACCGGGCCTCCAAGGCGATCGGCCAGGCCAAGGCGAAGGGCGGGGATGCCGAGGAGCTGATGGCCCGCATGAAGCAGGTGAACGAAGACCTGGACGCCTCCAGCGCGCGGCTTCAGGAAGTCCAGGACGAGCTGACCTCGCTGCTGCGGACTATTCCCAATCTGCCCCACGACTCCGTTCCCGAAGGGATGGACGAGGACGACAACGAGGAGGTGCGGCGCTGGGGGGATTTACCTGACTTTGTCTTTTCGCCGCTGGATCACACGGATGTCGGCACCGGCCTGAAAGGCCTGGATTTCGACTCGGCCGTCAAGCTGTCGGGGTCGCGTTTCGTGGTGATGTACGGGCAGATCGCCCGGCTGCACCGGGCTTTGATTCAGTTCATGCTGCAGGTTCATACCGAAGAGCACGGCTATGTGGAGACCTACGTCCCGTACCTGGTGAACCGGGAAAGCCTGTTCGGCACCGGGCAGCTCCCGAAGTTCGAGGACGACCAGTTTGCGACGCTCGGCGACGAGGAATATTTTCTCATTCCGACTGCGGAAGTGCCCGTCACCAACCTGGTGCGTGACGTGGTCCTGTCCGGGGACGATCTGCCGGTCCGGCGCGTGTCCCACACTCCCTGCTTTCGCAAGGAAGCAGGCAGCTACGGCAAGGATACGCGGGGCATGATCCGGCAGCATCAGTTCGAGAAGGTCGAGCTCGTCCAGGTCGTCGAGCCGGCCCGTTCCTACGAGGCGCTCGAGGAGCTCACCGCCCACGCCGAGAAGATTCTCCAGTACCTTGCGCTGCCGTACCGCGTCGTGACCCTGTGCGGGGGCGACCTGGGCTTTTCGGCGGCAAAGACCTACGATCTGGAGGTCTGGCTGCCCGGACAGCAACGCTTCCGGGAGATTTCATCATGCAGCAATTTCGAGGGATTCCAGGCCCGCCGCCTGCGAGCCCGGTGGGCGAATCCGGAGACTGGAAAGAACGAGCCCGTTCATACGCTGAACGGATCCGGCCTGGCGGTCGGCCGGACCCTGGTGGCGGTGCTGGAAAACTACCAGCAGGAAGACGGCAGTGTTGTGATTCCGGCCGCGCTGCGGCCCTATATGGGGGGGTTGGAAGCCATTCGTGCCGGATAAAATCCGGACTGCCGGCCCCGGATCAGCCCGAATAATGGTTTGATGGGTGATAATTTGCTTGATATTATGATCACAAGCCATTGACCTGAAAGAAAAATATAAGAATCAGAACGATTTGCGCGTGTTGCGTTGTCCCTAAAGTCCGGACCACGTGATGCCGCTATACGAAACGATAAAGATAGTGTGTAATACTCGACGCGGTACGGGGGTGTTTCACGAACTTGTTCCGATTGCCAGACCAACGGTCTGCCGTTGACACGACACGCGTGTGTGCCGCTCCTGTGTGGGGACTTTCAATGACTCTCAAGAACCGGATTCGAATCGTTTTTCTACTCGCATGTCTCGTGACAGTGCCGGGCGTCGTACGCGCGGAACTGGGGCAGGATACGCACGTACAGGAGAGCGGGGAAATACGCATCGAGGTGGACCGCCAGGTTTTTGAAGAGTTTGCACGCTTGTTTCGCCTGGGCTATCCCCCGGCAACCGTGATGATGCACGCCATCTCCACCGGCATGTCGATCAACGACGTACTGTACATCGGAGTGAAATCCGATCCCGGCCGCGCCCGGGAATTCTATGAAACCGCCGAGTCGCTGCTGCCGGCGCTTCCGGGCTGGGTCTGCCAGGCCGACAGCGAGCGAAGCCGCTATACGAAATCCGTGGACCCGGCGGAGCTCGGCGACGACCCGAGCATCCGGCGCCTGGCGCAGCTGTTCATCGATGAGGATCGCAGGGTGGTTCCGTTTCCGGACTGGACCGCGGGCCGCGTGCATCTCGAAGCCTCGGTGGACGAGCTCGCCGGGCTGCTCAATGACGAGCAGTGGTACGTGCCGGGCGAGGACGACGGGACGCCCAGAACGGCGCCCCGGCGGCCGGTCTTCGTGTCGGTCTACAAGCACAGCGGGGATATCGTTGTTGACAGCGGTGTGGAGCGTATCCAGCGTGCGCGTGAAGAGGGGCGCGATCGCCTTCCGGTGGTGCTGGTTTACAACGACGAGCTGCAGCGGCCCGTCAGCAGCTTCGATCGGGACGTGACGTTGGCGGAGCTGGCG
>JBEPXV010000343.1:0-3239 GCA_041641695.1 Gammaproteobacteria bacterium
CCCATCCGTCCGAAGACCGATCCGGCCTTCATGTTCGCGCTGATCCACGAGATGCTGCACCAGCACCGGGATCGCCTGGATATCCCGTTCCTTAAGACGCGCACCACTTCACCCTACCTGGTGGCGCCCAACCGGTTCTTCCTGCGCGACGCGGAGACCCGCAAGCCGCTGATATACGATCTCAACACGCGGCGCGCGGTGCCTTTCGACACGCCCGGTACCGACCCGGCGCTCGAGGGGACGTTCAACGTGAGCGGCGTCGAGACCGGCGCGGATGACGATTTCTGGGAGCACGAGAAGGTCCAGGCGAGCCCCGCGTTCCAGGTCCTCCTGGATCACATGGCGCAGTACACGCCCGCGTGGGCCGCCGGGATCTGCGGCGTGGACGAGGACCTGATCCGGCGCCTGGCCCTGGAATTCATCGACCACGCCCGGGTCGGAGAAACCGTGGAAGTGGAAGGCCGCACCCTGCCGTACCGGCCGGTGGCGGTGGCGCTCGGCAAGACCGTGAACAACGGCTGGGGCGGCTTCGACTGCTGCTGGGCGCGCACCCTGATGGCCTGCCTCGTGGGGGCCCTGGAGGTCCCCGGCGGCACCCTGGGCACAACCGTGCGGCTCAACCGTCCCGCCACGGACCGCGCCCTGTCGGTCAAGCCGCATCCCGACGGCTTCATGGACTACCCCATGAACCCCACGGACAAGGAGAACTGGCTGGCGACGCCGGACGTGCGCAATGCCAACCGGACCTTGATCCCCCTGGTCGCCAATTCCCCCTGGAGCCAGGCGCTGGGCCCCACCCACCTGGCGTGGATGCAGCAGAAAAAGGGGCCGGCACAGTGGCCCGAAGCCACCCAGCCGGACATCTGGTTCGTCTATCGCACCAATCCGGCGGTTTCCTTCTGGGACACCGACCAGATCAGCGAAGCCATGGCCAACTTCCCGTTCACGGTCTGCTTCGCTTACACCCTGGACGAGACCAACTGGATGGCGGATATCCTGCTGCCGGACCGCACCGACCTGGAAGGGCTGCAGCTCATCCGGGTGGGCGGCACCAAATTCATCGAGCAGTTCTGGGACTTCCAGGGCTTCGCTCTGCGCCAGCCCGTGGTCGAGGCTCAAGGCGACGCCAGGGATCTCACCTGGATCGCCACCGAGCTGGCGCGGCGCTCGGATCTCCTGGAAAAGTACAACAAGGCGATCAATCGGGGCGCCGCGGGGGTGCCGCTCACCGGCGAGCATTACGACTTCTCCCTGAAGGAGGACGAGCCCCACGACCTGGAGACGATCTGGGACGCCGCCTGCCGCGCCGCCAGCGCGGAGATCACCGACGGCGCCGAATCCCAGGGGTTGGACTGGTACCGGGAGAACGCCGTGCGCGTGTCGGAGTCGCCGCGGGTGAAATGGTATCTGTACGCCGCCCTGGAGGATCAGGGGCTGCGCTTCGAGCTGCCCTACCAGGAGCGGCTGACCCGCGTCGGCCAGCAGCTCGGCCGGCGCCTGCATGAGCAGGGCATTTCCTGGTGGGACACGCAGCTGGACGAGTACGAGCCGCTGCCGCAGTGGAAAGACTATCCCGGCATGTGGGAACGGGCGCTGGAGAGCAACTACGGGGTCGACATCGAGGACTATCCCTTCTGGGCCCTGACCGCCCGCAGCATGCAGTACATGTGGGGCGGCAACGTCAGCCTGCAGATGATCAAGGAGGTCTCCGACAACGTGGCGGGACACCGGGCGCTGGTCATCAACACCGGAAAGGCCCATGAGATGGGCCTGGAGGACGGCGACATGGTAAGGATCAGCTCTCCCCTCAATTTCACCGAGGGCCCGGTGCTCACGCGCCAGGGCATACGCCCCGACACCGTGGTGATGATCGGCCAGTTCGAGCACTGGGCCACGCCCTATGCCAAGGACCACAGCGGGCCCAGCCTCAACTCGCTGGTACCCATGCTGCTGGACCTGACCGACTCCACCGGCTCCGGCGCCGACGTGACCCGGGTGTCGATCGAAAAGCTGAGGTCCGCGTCATGAGTCGCTGGGTCATGGTGGCCGATCTGAACCGCTGCGTGGGCTGCCAGACCTGCACCGCGGCCTGCAAGCACACCAATGCCACCGCGCCCCATGTCCAGTGGCGCAAGGTGCTGGACCTGGAAGTGGGCGAATACCCGGACGTGCGGCGCAGCTTCGTGCCCGTGGGATGCCAGCACTGCGCCGACCCGCCGTGCATGCACGTCTGCCCCACCACCGCTACCGGCCAGCGCGACGACGGCATCGTCACCATCGACTACGACCTGTGCATCGGCTGCGGCTACTGCATGGTGGCCTGTCCCTACCAGGCCCGCTTCAAGGTGATGGAATCGAGCCCCGCCTACAAGGGGCGCCGCATGGAGAACGAGACCGCCCGCGAGGACCCGGCCCGGCTGAGAGTGGCCCAGAAATGCACATTCTGCTCCGACCGCGTGGACCATGGCCTGGAGAACGGCCTGACCCCGGGGGAGGACCCGGCGGCCACGCCGGCCTGCGCCAATGCCTGCATCGCCGACGCCCTGATATTCGGCGATATCGAAGACCCCGACAGCCGCGTCTCCGAGCTGCTGGCCGAGAACCAGTGGTTCCGGATGCACGAGGAGCTCGAGACGGATCCCGGCTTCTACTACCTGTGGGACGGACCCGAGCCGCAGGACGAATCATGAATCCCGCCGCCCCCACCCTGCAGACGATCTGGGACTGGCGCGCGGCCTTGAATTTCATCGGCGGCGGGACCGGCACGGGCCTGCTCTTGGTGACGGTCGTGGCCGCCGCGTTCGGCGCCTCCATCCTCGCCCCCACGCTGGCAGGGCTGGCTTTCGTCGCGGCCGGCCTGGCGATGGTGTGGCTGGAGATCGGCCGGCCCTTGCGCGCCCTGCACGTGTTCTTCAACCCGCGTACGTCATGGATGACCCGTGAAGGCAGCGTCGCGGTGCCGCTGATGGCTTTCGGGGTGCTGGCCGCATGGCTGGGATGGTTCGCTCTGGCGCTGCTGGTGGCGCTGCTCGCCGCGGCCTTCCTGTACTGCCAGGGACGCATACTGCACGCCTCCAAGGGCATCCCGGTGTGGCGCACGCCGCGCATCATACCCCTGATCGTGGCCACGGGCCTGACGGAGGGCGCCGCCGTGTTCCTGCTGCTGATGCCCGTGATCGCGCCCGCTGCCATGGCCACCGCGGGGCCGCCGGTGCTGGTCACCCTGATCGCTTTGCTCG
>JBEPXV010000344.1:0-3224 GCA_041641695.1 Gammaproteobacteria bacterium
ACAAAAGCGAGTGATTACTCACTCACTAAGGATTTCGCTATGAAACTTTGGCTAGGTTCAGCCCTGTTCCGGGCAATCGAAGGACCTCTTCATGCGTCCGGCTCACCATCCCGGCGCCTTCGACAGATCATTCGGCGGCAGCTGCGATTCATCGGGAGGCGCGAAGGCATCCCGAAGCTGCTGCGCTCCGATCGCCTGCATTTCGAGAGCCCGGTGCTCAGGCGAAGCGTGACTGGTGTCATGGCGCGCTATCAAGCTGAAGTGGCGCAGCTGATTCGAATCGGCGTCGAGCGGGGCGAGTTCCGCAGCGACCTGGATTCCGAGCACATCGCGCGCATGTTGGCGCTCGTGATCCAGGGCTTGGTAATCAACTGGTCGCTCTCGGGATTCTCATATCGCCTGGAACACGCCACGGATGATGTGTGGAATCTGTTTTGGCCGGCTGTTCGAGCCCCTGGAAAGGCGTTGCCTGATGCCACCAATACCGTCTGATGACGGTCAATCGTCTGACACCAATATCGAAGGTTAGCTGTGACATTGAAGAAGTTGATCGAGGTCATCGCGGCAGGGTTGATTTGCCTGTATTCATCCGGGGTCCGGGCCGAGGAGGCACCGGCGGAGGTGCCTGCTCTCATGAAGTACCTGGAGCAACACATGGTTGAGGTGAACCGGTCTTTGATCTGGAGTGACTTCACAGGATTGCATGCAGCAGCGCGTGCCATTGCGCAACATCCCGTCCTGCCGATGGGCAACATGTGTGAAGGTGCTGTCACGCCTCGGTTCCGACGCGACCGCATTCCGCGCCCATGATGCACGGATGCAGGAGGCCGCCCAGGGGCTCGCTGACGCGGCGCTTCAAAACGATCGTCGGGCGGTCGAGGAGTACCACTGGAGGCTCATTGAGCGATGCGCCGAATGTCACCGGGATTTCGGCCATCGGCTCAGCGATGGCCGGAGAGACCGCGGAAATAGCCGGCAGGGTGACGTCGAGTGAACGGATGAAGTTGCGTGTCGGCCATCGTGCGCCATTGCCTGAGTTCGGCGAGCTTGAGAATGGAATTCACTCACGAATATTCACCTGTTTCCTCCGCTGTAAGTGGCGAAATCCGGTGCAACAGGCCGAGGAGGACGCATGAGCAGTCTACTTAAGAACATGACCCGGGCCGGCGTAGTCCTGGTCGGCCTGGCGGTCGGCGTCGGGTTGATGGCCCTGTTCGTCATCACGGGCGAGGGACCCGGGAAGGAGGACGCGGCCGCCCGCGTACCGACGGTGCGGGTCGTCGAGGTCGAGTCCATGCCGTTCCGCCTGGAGGCCCGCGGTCACGGTGTATCCCGCGCCGCCGAAACCTGGCAGGCGGTTGCCAAGGTTCCCGGTCGAGTGATAGAGCGCGATCCAGGGCTGGAAAGCGGCAAACTGGTCAAACAAGGGACGCTGCTCCTCAGGCTCGATCCCAGCCGCTACGAGCTCGCCATCGCCGAAGCCACGGCGGACCGCGCCTCACTGAAAGCGGAGCTTGCCCAGGTGGACAAGGAAGAAAGCAATACTCACCGCCTGCTCGAGCTGGAACGCACCCGGCTGGAGCTGGCCGAGAAGGAGCTCGAGCGCATCGAACGCCTCGCGGCGCAGGGGTCGGTATCGCATTCGCAGAGAGACGCGCAGCGTCGGACTACGGTGGCCCAGCGCCAGGCCGTGGTTTCCCTGGAGAATCAGCTGGCCCTGATTCCCGCCCGCAAACAGCGACTGGCGGCCCAGGCCGATCGCGCGGCAACCCGGATTGAGCAGGCCCGCCAGGACCTCGAGGACACCCGCTTCGTGGCGCCTTATGACGCGCGCATCGAAGATGTGCAGGTAGAGCTCCATCAGAATGCCAACGCGGGTCAGCTGCTGTTCCGTGCCGACAGCATCGAGGCGGCCGAGATCGAGGCCCACATCCCTTTCACGATGTTGCGCCGGCTGATGGGCTCGGTGGCGCGGGAGCAGGTGCCTTCCGACGCCCTGGATCTGGGCGAGCACCTGGATTTTTCAGCGATTCACGCCCGGGTCGTGCTGGCGGGGGCCAAGGACATCCAGTGGCGAGCACGCGTCTCACGCGTGGCCACCGGGCTCGACCCTCGCACGCGGACCGCCCGCGTCGTGGTGACGGTGGAGGCGCCGTACGCCGGGGTCGCACCACCCGAGCGGCCGGCCCTGCAGCCCGGCATGTACGTGGACGTCCGTCTCTCCGCGCCCAGCCCGACGCCCTTGATCGCGTTGCCTGCCGCCGCCGTGCACGACGATGAGGTCTATCGGGTAACGCAGGACGAACGCCTCGAACGCCGGCCGGTGACGGTCGCCTTCGAGCAGCACGATCTGGCAGTGATCCGCGAAGGCCTGGCCGCCGGGGATCGGGTGATCGTCGACGACCCGCTGCCGGCCTTGAATGGCATGGCAGTCAAGCCGGAACGCGACCAGGCGCTGGAGCGCGTAATCCGGGCCCGGGCACAGGGCCGGATGCCATGATCCGCTGGTTCGCCGCTCATCCCACCGCGGCCAATCTGCTATTGGTCGTGCTGTTGGCCATGGGGCTGTTCGCCGCGCCGACATTGAAGCGGGAAACCTTTCCCGACTACCGCCCGGTGGAGGTCGGCGTCGACGTTGTATACCGCGGGGCCAGCGCCGATGACGTGGAGGACGCGGTCTGCCGGCGCCTGCACGACGCCGTCAAAGGGGTCGACTTTCTGGAGGAGTTTGTTTGTGTCGCACAGGACAACCTCGCCAGAGGCACCGCGACCATGGAACCCGCCGGCGATCCCGTGCGCTTTCTCAGCGACATTGACACCGAAGTCAATGCGATTACCGATTTCCCCGCGCGTGCCGAAGCCCCCGTCGTCCGCGAGCTTCACCGCAGCGACATGGTGGCCGCCATCGCGGTGTCCGGCGACATGCCCCTGTCCCAGCTCGAGGATTACGCCCTGGCGCTCGAAGAGCCCATCATGGCCTTGTCCGGGGTGGCGGGCGTGGCCATCCGGGGATTGTCTCAGCGCCAGTGGCAGGTCGAGGTGCCCCGGGAAGTGCTGGCCCAGCACGGCCTTTCGGCCCGCGACCTGGCGGCTCGTGTGGCGAGCCAGAGCGTCGATATGCCGCTGGGCACGCTGGAGACGCGGGCGCAGGACATCCAGCTTCGCTTCACCGATCAGCGCCGATCGCTGCGCCAGCTCCGCGACCTGGTGGTGGTCTCCGACCC
>JBEPXV010000345.1:0-3221 GCA_041641695.1 Gammaproteobacteria bacterium
GTCTGCGCCAGGTTGATCTGCGAGAAGAAGAAGAACATGCCCGCCGCCGAGATGATCAGCGGCACGATCATGGGCGAGATCAGAATCCCCATGATCAGGCCCTTGTATGGCATTTGCGGGCGACTGAGCCCCAGCGCCGCCAGAGTGCCGAGGGTGGTGGCCAGGAAGGTCGACGCAATGCCGATCAGGAAGCTGTTGTGGATGGAGCGCATCCAGCTGTCGGAGGTAAACAGATCCGCATACCAGCGCAGCGAGTACCCATCGGCGTTCAACGTCAACATGTCCCGGGTGAAGGTAAAATAGGGCTCGGCGTTGAAGCTCAGAGGCGCCATGACCAGGATCGGCGCCAGCAGGAACAGGAAGATCAGCGCGCAGATCACCCGGAAGGCGTAAAACCAGACGCGCTCAAGGGTGGTGGCATAGGGAGGCAGTGTAGTCATTTTTGTATCCCGTTCTCAGCCCAGCTTGAGACTGTCGGCGCCGACCAGCCGGTTGTAGGCCCAGTACAGTATGAGCACGCCGACCAGCAGCATCGTGCCGAGCGCCGCGGCCAGCCCCCAGTTGAGCGACTGCTGCATGTGGCGGGCGATCTCGTTGGAGATCATCCGGCCGTCCTGTCCGCCGACCAGCGCCGGCGTAATGTAGTAGCCGATGGCGATGATGAAGACCAGGACCCCGCCCGCCCCGATTCCGGGGAGCGTCTGCGGGAAGTACACCCGGCGAAACGCTGTGAAGGGCGTTGCGCCCAGGCTCTTGGCCGCGCGCATGTAGCTCGGCGGAATGGTGCGCATCACCGAATACAACGGCAGCACCATGAACGGCAGCAGGATGTGGGTCATCGCTACGATGGTGCCGGTCATGTTGTGCATCAACGACAATCGGCCGTCGTCGGTAATGAGCCCGAGCGCGAGCAGCGTTTCATTGATGACCCCCTGCTGCTGCAGCAGCACGATCCAGGCCGTCGTCCGCACCAGGAGCGACGTCCAGAACGGCAGCAGCACGCAGATCATCAGCAGGTTCGCTTTGCTCATCGGCAGGATGGACATGTAATACGCGATCGGGAAGCCGAGCAGGAGCGTCAGGACCAGTATCGCGACGCTCAACCCCAGCGTGCGGCCGAACAGCGGGACATAGATGCGCCGGTTCTCGTCGCGCAGCACGATATCGCCGTCGGCGTCGTACTTCCGGTCAAGCGCGGCGATGTAGTAGGACGGGGTGAGGGGCCGGCCCTCCCGCTCGATGACCCGCCACAGCTCGGTCGACCCCCACAGCCGGTGAGAATCGAGAAACGCTTCCTTGTAGGGCGGCTCGAAATCCGGCACTTTGCGCACGGTGCGCGCCACGGCGCCGCGCGCGGCGCTGAGCTCGTAGTTGAGCCGGACACCCAGCGGCCCCGCCTTCTGCTCGATACGCGGCAGCTGCTGGTCGACGGTGAAATCCTTCGCGAGCGCCGCGTAAACCTCTTCGCCGGGCAGGCTTTCGCCATCCCAGCCCTCGAGCGCCTCGAGGGTCCGCGGCAGGGCCTCGACCACCTGCGGATTGTCCACCGACCGCCACATCATCTGGGCAATCGGCATTATGAATACGATCGTTATGAAAGCCAGGAGGGGACACACCAGCAGGAACGCCATGAGTCGGCGGCGTCGCTCCGCCCGCTGCAGGCTGCGCTTGAGCGAGATACCGTCGGCGGTAACCAGGTTCCCCGGAGAGCCCGGTGCCACCGGGCTGACGCTGGTGTCGGCATGTGCCATGGTCTGGATCCCCCTGTGAGATAAAGCGGTGGGGGCGCGCACGCCCCCACCGTTGTCAAGCGTGGCTGCCTACTGGAGCATCCAGTTGGCGAAGCGTTCCCGGAGCTCGTCGCCGTAGTCCGTCCAGAAATCGTTATTCAGGAGGATAGGCGTCTCATAGTTCTTGGGCGCCGTCGGCATATGGGGGGCCATATCGATGCCGAGATCGGCGTGCTCGCCCACCAGGTCCGCCGAGGAGGCACGCGCCGGCCCGTAGGAAATGTACTTCGCCTGGTCGGCCAGACGCTGGGTGTCCGTCGCCCAGCGCACGTACTCCAGCACCTCGTCCACGTGGTCGCCGCCGGCGGGGATTACCCAGCCGTCCCATTCCACGATCTGGCCGTCCCAGATGATCTCGAAGGGCTGGCCTTCGACCTGGGCGGCATTGAAGATACGACCGTTATAGCCGGTCGTGAAGGAGACTTCCTGGTCGGCCAGAAGCTGGGGCGCCTGAGCACCCTCGGTCCAGAACAGCAGGTGGTCCTTGATGGTGTTCAGCTTAGCGAAGGCCCGGTCCTGCCCTTCCCGGGTGGCAAGCACGTCGTAGATCTCGTCACGGTCCACGCCGTCGGCGTACAAGGCCCATTCCAGGTTGGTGCCCGGGCGGTCCTGGAGCGCGCGGCGACCCGGATAATTCTCGACGTCGAACAGGTCGTTGATGGACGACGGCTGCTTGTCCTCGGGAAACATCTCGCGGTTGTAGGTCAGCACCGTGGAGTACACGATTGACGAGACATAGCACTCGCCCAGGCTGCCATCATAGAAATCCTCGCTGGCGGGGGTACCGTCCGGAGCCGGCTCGAGCATCTCGTCGTGGTCGATCTGCAGCAGGATGCCCTCGTCGCAGGCGAGCTGCGCGTCGGACGGCAGCATGTCAACCAGGTCCCAGGTCACGTTGCCCGCCTGGGACTGGGCCCGGAGGCCGGCCAGCGCGTTGGCGGATCCGTCGTCATTGACGATCTCGATGTGCGGATTCATCTCCATGTACGGCTCGTGATACGCCCGCACCTGGCTCTCCGTGTATGCGCCGCCCCAGGAAACGACGGTCAGCGTCACTGGGTCCTGCGCCTGCGCGGCACCGAAACCGAGCAGGCTCGCCAGCCCGCCCGCGGCGACGTACTTCAAATTGGGCTTCTTCATACTACGCTCCTCTGTCTAACTGATGATTGTCACGAACAGACATGCTGTCTGATCCCGTGGTTGGCGTCGCTGCCCGCGGGCGGCGACGCACATCTCCTGTACTTTCTCCCCGGGGGCCGGAGACCTTCCCGCCGGGATCCGGGCCACGCGGTTAAACCGCATCACCCGCATAAACATCCAGCGCCCGGCAGTCCTCCGCCGTCCAGCCGAACCTTACCGTCGCGCCTGCCTTCAATGAGGCGTGCTCCGATGAGTTCGCCACCTTGACGACGAAATCATCGTGGCCGGAAA
>JBEPXV010000346.1:0-3220 GCA_041641695.1 Gammaproteobacteria bacterium
TCCGATGACGTTCGGCAATGCGTTCGCCCATGCGGTCCAGAAACTCGTCACTGAGCTGGTCCGGATCCATCCCGGCACCGGGCCCAAAACCGCCCTTGCCGTAGCCCATCATCGGGCCATGCCCGAATCCCATCATCGGGTGGTGTCCGTATCCCATCATCTGGCCGTGCCCGTATCCCATCATCGGGTGGTGTCCGTATCCCATCATCTGGCCGTGCCCGTATCCCATGGCGCCGCGACCGGGCCCCATCATCCAGCCGGGGCCATATCCCATCATGGGGCCGTATCCGGGCCCCATCATGCCCATATGTCCAAAGTAGCCCGGCGTTCCGCTCGTGTCGTCGTCCGTACCGGCTGATGCGGTGCCGGCTCCCAGCATCACAAGGCAGGCAAGCGCGGACACGGAGGTGCGTAGTGTTTTCATCGATCTTCTCCAGGTTGGGGACAAGCCCAATAAGCCATGACGAGCTTGTCCGGAATTGCAGGACCCCGCCGAGGCGGGTCCGGTCGTTCGTGTTCAGACAGGGCACGAACCATATCGTTCATGTTTCGTCTTGATTGACGCAACGATATACGTTTTCGTGAAGCGGGGTCTGATTTGGATCAGAAACCGGGCTCGCTCGAGCCCGGCGACCACAGCCGGACGCCGCCTGTGCGGCCCCGTAATGCCTGAATTTCAACCTTGCACGAGCTGCTGGATATCGGCGGCGATGGCGTCCACGCCGTCCTGGTCGCGGATCAGAAGCCGGGCGTTGCCCTGGGTGTCGAAGGCGTATACGGCGCTGCCGTGGGAGACTTCGTAGTTGCCCTGCTCGTCCGGCTCGCCATAGCCGTAGGTTGTGCGGTAGCGCTTGGTCAGCGCGTCGAGCTGGTCCCGGGAGCCGGTCAGGCCGATGAATTTGTCGCCGAACTGGTCGGTATACGAGCGCAGCGATTCACGACCGTCTCGCTCCGGGTCCACGCTCACGAACAGCACCCGCACCCGCTCGGAGACGTCCGCGGGGAGGCGGTCCAGGACACTGCGCAGGCGTCCCAGGGTAATCGGGCAGATGTCCGGGCAATGGGTGTAGCCGAAAAAGAGCAGATTCACGGTGTCGTCGTAACGCTGTGCGGACACGCTCTCGCCGTTCTCACTGGTCAGCGTGAACTCGAGCTCCGGCATCATCCCGCTGATGTCCCGGGTCTGCCATGTGAGCTCGCCGCCGCAACCGGCGGCCAGCAGGATCAGGCCGAGCGCGAACGCCTGAATCACTCTTCGCATCACCCTACTCCTGCCAGGCCGGCTTGACCGCAAACACGACGCCCTGGCTGCCGCCGTCGGCAAACTCGAGCGTCATCGACACTTCGTCCCCCACCTCGATCTCGCTCTGGAGCTGCATGAGCATCAGGTGGTAGCCGCCCGGTTGAAGGGCGACACGTCCGCCCGCCGGGACGGTGATGGAATCGACCGGCTGCATGCTCATCTGGCCGTCACGTTCCACGGTCTCGTGGATATGAACGGCGCCGAAGGCAGTACTGGTGACGCCGATCAGGTGCCGGTCCGTGTCGCCCCCGTTTTCCATTACCAGGTAGCCCGCCATGGGACGGTCCCCCGGGATGTATCGTATCCAGGAGTCCTGGACCTCGACCGCGCGCTCCGCGTGGACGGGGAGGATAATTGCGAGAAAGAAAAAAACAATTGAGACATTTTTCATCTATGCAAAGTACCGTGGTTATTCGGCTTGATTGCGACAGGAGCTTGCCCTGTCAATGCTGGTCTGCGCCGACGGGCGCCGACGGCGTTTCGTGCCGGGTGATGGACTCCGCCGTCTGCTTCTCGTAGCGCATCATCAACACGATGACCAGAAGTATGCCCAGCACGCTCATCATGGCCGCCGGAATCCAGGTGAACAGGCCGCCGAGCTGCTGGTCGGTGGCGGGATCGATCGGCCATGCGCGACCGCACACGGCGTAGACATCGTACAGGTCGTTGCCGGACAGGGCGATGTATGCGCCAAGGGCGATCTGCGGCGGCATGATTATGAACAGGACCAGGATCCTCGTTCCGTAGCTCAGTGCGACGGACGATGACGTCGGTCGGGGGTTGAGCATCAGCCACCAGAACAACAGGCCGTCGATCAGCATGCTCCAGTTCATGACATGATACAGCGGCAGGCTCAGCATGGCGTCGAAGTGGATCTCCGGAGTCAACCAGAAGAAGATGAGCCCCACGAACAGGATCGGGGCCACGACTGGGTGCTGCACGAGCCGGTACGATCCCCGCACAAGAGGATGCATCCACAAAGGGCGCAGCCAGCGGTCGCGAAGCCGGGCCGGCAGGCCGAGTGCCAGGACCGGCCAGGGGACCGACAGCGCGATCAGGAACGGACCGGCATGGTGAAGCACCAGGTGCTGCAACCGGTGGATGAAAAACACGTATTGGGCGTAGTAGTCGATCCGCGTGTGCAGCACCGCGTAGCAAGCGGCCAGACCGATGAAGAAGGCGACCTGCCGGCCGGCGCCGACCCGTATACCGGCGGCCCGCGCCGCGCCCAGCCCGCGCAGGTACAGGACCAGGACGACGACGGTGCTGATGACGGTCAGGGACGAAAACTGGTAGGGCGCGAGGGGGCGCACCCAGGAGAACGGATCCATGCGTGTAGTCTACACCAACGGCGTGCCGGTTCCTCGATGGTCCCGGTTGGGTAATTCGCCGGGCAACCTGAACGAATTGTATCCCTGGGTGCCCGCCTGCGTGCTCAGCGGCGGAGCCGCCGCTGGTATCGCCCGTGCTGGGTGCGATTGTAACGGCGCTCGTACCGGTCCCGGTCCCTGTCGCGACGGTAGCCCGGGTGCGGGTGATAGCGCTGGCGGTGAATATCATGGTAGCGGTAGGGCGCTGTCGACCATATGCGCAAATGCACGCGTTCCCGGGGCCCGAGATAGATGTTCGGCGGCAGGGTGCGCACCCGCAGCCAGGTGTTGTAGGGTCGATAGTAGTAATAGCCGGAGGAAATGTGGAAGTACGCCCGGGCGCTTGGATAGTAGTGATAATCGTAGTTGTACGCCGGACGGTAGTGGACCGGGGTGCGGGCGTAAGACCCGGGACGGTAGGTCTCGTAGGCGCAGCCTGACACGAGCACCATGATCGCCGGGAGCAGAACCACGGCGGCGGCAAAAGAGCGGCTGATACAGCGCATCGAATTTCTCCCGGGGGATGGTGGACGCCCGCCGATCGTCA
>JBEPXV010000347.1:0-3218 GCA_041641695.1 Gammaproteobacteria bacterium
AGTTCTACCTGTTTCAGCAGCTCATCAGGTCGCTCGGCAGCTCGAATGTGGACCACCGGCTGCGGCAGCGGGACTTCCGCAGCGACGACATCGCTCCGATGCATCCGTCCCTGGGTCTGTCGGTCGCCGAGTTGGAAAACGCGGACGCGATTCTTCTGGTGGGCTCGAATGTCCGCAAGGAACAGCCTCTGCTGGGGCAGCGGGTGTACAAAGCCTGGAAACGCGGCGCCCGCATAATGGCCATCAACCCCATGGATTACGATTTCCAGTTCGATTGCGCGTACAAGCAGGTCGTGCAGCCGGGCGAGATGATCGCGTCGATTGCGCGGGTCGCGGTGCAGCTGGGCGGCAAGAGCACAGGCGAAGACGTCAGGGGGTACGCCGGCGGCACCGCCGATGACGCCGAGCAGGGGATGGCCGCGACACTCGGCGAAGCCGGCTCCAAGGCCTGCATACTGCTCGGCGATGCCGCGATGAACGGTGACGACGCCGCGATCGTGACGGCCCTGGCGCAGCAACTGGGCGAGACGAGCGGCGCATCGGTCGGTGTGCTGCCCCCGGCGAACAGCGTCGCCGGCTGGGTGGCGGGCTGCGTCCCACACCGCGGCGCCGGCGGCGAGCCTGCTCCCGGCGGCGGGCTCAACGCGCGAGCCATGTTAGAGCAGAAGCTCAAGGCGTACCTTCTGCTGGGCAACGAGCCGGAGCTTGACAGCGGCGACCCGAAGGCGGCCCGGGAGGCGCTCTCGGGCGCCGAGCTGGTGGTGGCGGTCACGCCATACGACGTGCGCGAGACGGTGGATGTCGACGTGATGCTTCCGGCGACTCCCTGGACCGAGATGGATGGCACGTTCATTAATTGCGCCGGCGTGCAGCAGACGTTCACGAAGACTGTCGCTCCCCTTGAGGAGGCCCGGCCTGCATGGAAGATCCTGCGGGTGCTGGGGAATTTCTGCTCCCTGGAAGGTTTCGATTATGTATCCATCAGCGACGTGCGGGCCAGGGTGGCCTACAGCCCCCGCAATCCCTCCTGGGGCTATACGAAGAAGCGCTGGAACGAGACCAGAGCCCGGCGCATCGACAACGAGGTCGATCTCGCCCGGGTCCGGGATGTGCCGCCGCTGCGGATCGACAGCACGGTGCGGCGGGCGGATTCCCTGCAGAGCACCCGCGACAACCCACCGCCGGCGGTGCACCTGAATTCCTCCCAGGCCGGTCGCCTGGCGATGGCGGAGGGGGAGACCGTGCATGTGCACGCCGAGAGTGACATGACGCGTCTGCCGGTTGTGCTCGACGAGCGGGTGCCGGACGGCTGCGCATACATACCGTGCGGCTTCTCCGAGACCGCCATCCTGGGCGCCGCGACCTCAGTTCGCGTGGTGAGGGCCCGCTGATGGAATTGCTGCAGTACTGGGTCGATGCCCTGCTCGGCGGCTTCCCGGGCTGGGTGCAATTCGCGGCTATCAACACCGTCAAGATCACCGTGATCATCACGCCGCTGCTGCTGGCGGTGGCCTACCTGACGTTCGCCGAGCGCAAGGTCATCGGCTACATGCAGACCCGAATCGGACCCAACCGGGTGGGCCCGCGCGGCTGGCTGCAGCCCATCGCAGACGCCCTGAAGCTGCTGCTGAAGGAAGCGATCATACCCACCAACGCGAACCGCGCCCTGTTCCTGGTCGCGCCGGTCCTGTCCATTACTCCCGCCCTGGCGGCCTGGGCGGTGATGCCGTTCGGCGAGGGCATGGTGCTGGCCAACATCGACGCCAGCCTGCTGTACATTCTGGCGCTCACGTCCATGGGCGTGTACGGCGTGATCATCGCCGGCTGGGCCTCCAACTCCAAGTACGCTTTCCTGGGCGCCATGCGCTCCGCCGCCCAGATCGTCGCCTACGAGATCGCCATGGGCTTCGCCCTGGTGGGAGTGCTCATGGCCGCCGGCAGCCTCAACCTGCAGGAGATCGTGCTGGCACAGACCGGTGGCTTTCACCAATGGTACGTGTGGCCGCTGCTGCCGCTGTTCCTGGTTTACTTCATTTCCGGCGTGGCGGAGACGAATCGTTCGCCCTTCGACGTCGCCGAGGGGGAGTCTGAAATCGTAGCGGGCTTCCACGTCGAGTACTCGGGCATGACATTCGCGGTGTTCTTCCTCGCCGAGTACGCCAATATGATACTCATAGCGGGGCTGGCTTCGGTCCTGTTCCTCGGCGGCTGGCAGGCGCCCCTGCCTGTCGCGGTCTTCGAAGCGGTTCCGGGCGTGGTGTGGTTCGTGCTCAAGACCTGCTTTATGCTGTTTTTCTTTCTCTGGTTCCGCGCGACCTTTCCGCGCTACCGCTATGACCAGATCATGCGGCTGGGCTGGAAGGTTTTCATTCCCGTTACCCTGGTATGGATCGGCGTGATAGGTTTCGCGACCTTTTTCACTCCGTTCGGCCACTGGTTCCACTGAGTCGGAGGCGACATGGGTCAGTCGATTGCGAACAAGTTACAGAGCTTCTTGCTGTGGGAGCTGGTACAGGGCCTCAGGACCACGGGCAAGCACTTCTTCGGCAGGAAGAACACTGTCCAGTTCCCCGATGAACGAACGCCGAAGTCTCCGCGGTTCCGCGGCCTGCATGCTCTGAGGCGCTACCCGAACGGCGAGGAGCGCTGCATTGCGTGCAAGCTGTGCGAGGCGGTGTGCCCGGCCGCGGCCATCACCATCGAGTCCGAGGAGCGCGAGGACGGCACGCGGCGCACCACGCGCTACGACATCGATCTGTTCAAATGCATTTACTGCGGTTTCTGTGAAGAGTCCTGCCCGGTGGACTCGATCGTGGAGACGGATATCAGTGACTTCCATATGGAGAACAGGGGTGACAATATCATCACCAAAGACCAGCTCCTGGCCATCGGAGACAAGTACGAAGAGCGTATCGCGGCCGCCCGGGCCGAGGATGCGCCCTATCGCTAGCGACCTGGAGCGCGCACCGGTAATCAAGAACAAGCAATGACTTTTCTGCAGATAGCATTCTATTTTTTCGCCGCCGTGATGGTATTCGCCGCCACGATGGTGATTACCATGCGCAATCCGGTGAAATCGGCGCTGTTCCTGGTGTTGTCATTCTTCAGCGCCGCCTGCGTGTGGCTGACCCTGGAGGCCGAGTTCCTTGCGATCGTGCTGGTGCTGGTCTACGTGGGCGCAGTCATGGTGCTGTTCCTGTTCGTGGTCATGATGCTGG
>JBEPXV010000348.1:0-3209 GCA_041641695.1 Gammaproteobacteria bacterium
CCACGGTGCCGGCGATCTCCAGGCCCGGTATGTCCGGCGCGCCGGGCGGCGGCGGATACATGCCCTGGCGCTGCATGACGTCCGGGCGGTTCACGCCGGCGGCGCGTACGGCGATCAGCACCTCGCCTGGGCCGGGCTGCGGCACGGGCCGCTCGACCGCCTGCAGCACCCCGGGGCCGTCCGGCTCGACGATCTCTATGCATGTCATGGTGTCTGGAATGCGGGTCATGATGGTCCCGGCCTGGTCGGTTTTGTGATGAGTTGCCGCTCGCGAGTCCTCCCGGTTTGCTTCGCCCCGCCCCCCCGGGGCGGATTTTTCCCCCGCCGGCGCCCCACGGGCGTGACAAGTTACGGCAGCACGTCGGGTTGCGTCAGGGGAATCGATAATACATTTTTAACTCATTGAAGTTAAAGTGAAAAATATTCTGCCTAATATTTGGGCAAAGCGGTAACCGCGCTGCGGATCGTCCGTCGTGGTGCGGACATTGCAAATTTGTAAGCAACTTATCCACAGCCTTATTCACAGTTTTTGTGGATAAGCGATCCGCCGCCAGGCAGTCCGGGGTATTTATCCAGATTCCCGCGCGTCGTGGCGCAGTCCGACGCTGTATCGCTCCCCGATGATATCACCGACCATGTGAAAGGGCCGGTCGCGCCGACCGGCATAGCCCGGGCCCGGCATCAGTATCACACGGCCGGGGCGGGCATCGATCTCCCGCCTGTCGCGGCCCTGCCGGTCGGCGCACACGAAGTACCGGCCCCGGCCGGCCAGGACCAGGAGGGCAATAAGCCCGGTGTAGGCGAGATGATCCCTGTGGGGCGAGATACCCAGCTCGCCGGTGTGATAGCGCTGGCACACCACATCGTTGATGGTGAAGTCCGGTTCAATGGGGGGCGCCGCCATCAGTGACAGGGCCCTGCGCAGCCGTCCCTCGAACCAGCTTCCCAGGTGGCGGAGAGGATGGCCGGCGGGGACCGTGCCGCAGTAATCGAACTCCTGATACACTCGTGCCCTGGGCTTGCCCGCTTCGCGCCCGGCGCGCCGGAACGGCAGGCTTGTCGCCGCGGTGGTCACCTCGTGGAGTGCCGGGCCGGACAGCATGCTGATCGACACGGCCGCTCGTGACTTCAGCCGCCCCAGGCCGCCGGCCAGACTTTCATCGCTGCAGCAGGCGGACTCGTCGAGTCTGCGTGTCCAATACGCTCTATCGGTAACAGATTCCTCATGCATGGTGCTCATGTCCGGGTTCTCCGCGTCGACCGGGTGCTGCGCCGCCGTGTCGCGCTCGCCGGCAGCCGCCTGTTGAAATGCATACCCATGGCCGCTGCGCTATGGATGCTGACGTCCGCCGCATCGGCGCAGCCTGCCTGTCGGACCGCGGTCGAGGAGCCGGAGTTCGCGTTCGCCGCCGGTTGCCTGATCCGCCACGGCGACCGGATGCTCGTGGTGCGGCACCGCTTCGGCGGCGGGCTGGGGGTTCCCGGGGGGCGCAGCAGCGCGAATGAAAGCGCGCAGTGTGTCGCCCACAGGGAGACCTGGGAGGAGACAGGATTGAACGTCTTGGTGCACGGCATGCTCAAGCGATTTCGCAACGGCTTCGCATTGTACCGTTGCGAGCTCACCGATACCGCCGCCGGCGAGGTCGATGAGCTCGCCGTGCCGCACAGCGGACGCAGCGAGATCACCGGGGTGAACTGGATCGACCCGCGCGATACGCGGCCCGCAGACTGGCGGTTCCCACGCGACTATCCGGAGATCCTGCGTCTGTTCGGGGAATGATCCGCGGCGCTCAAGAGCCGGTCCCGTGACCGCGGCGCCAACTTGATGTCGAACGCCGCGCCGTTCATGATCGCGCCTCTCACTCGAGACTGATTGCTCCATCCATGTCCAACGCACCATTGCAAGGCGTCAAGGTACTGGAGCTCGCCCGTATTCTGGCGGGCCCCTGGGTCGGCCAGGCGCTGGCCGACCTCGGCGCCGACGTGATCAAGGTCGAAAGCCCCGGGGGCGACGACACCCGGTCCTGGGGACCGCCTTTTGTCGCCGATGAAGCCGGCGGCGACGGCGATTCCGCCTACTTCCACTGCTGCAACCGCGGCAAGCGCTCCGTGGTGCTGGATTTCCGCACCGAGCACGGCCGCGAGGCCGTCAGGCGCCTGGCCCGGCAGTCCGACGTGCTGGTGGAAAACTTCAAGGTCGGCGGTCTCGGCAAGTACGGTCTGGACTATGGGCAGTTGAAACAGGTCAATCCCCGCCTGGTGTACTGTGCCATTACCGGCTTCGGGCAGGACGGGCCCTACGCCGGCCGCGCCGGATACGACTTCATGATCCAGGCCATGGGCGGCATCATGGACATCACCGGTGATCCCGACGGCGAGCCAACCAAGCCCGGGGTGGCCTACGCCGATATCTTCACCGGCTTGTACAGCGTGATCGCAATACAGTCGGCGCTGCTGCATCGGGAAAGGACGGGAGTGGGGCAGTATATCGACATGGCGCTCTTGGACAGCCAGGTGGCCGTGCTGGCCAACCAGGCGCTGAACTACCTGGTGTCCGGCACGCCGCCGCGCCGCATGGGCAACACCCATCCCAACATCGTTCCCTACCAGCCGTTTCCGGTCTCCGACGGCTATGTCGTGATCGCAGTCGGCAACGACACGCAGTTCGCCCGCCTGTGCAGGGTGCTGGGCTGCGGGGAGCTGGCGGACGACCCGCGGTTCGCGATCAATCCCGCCCGGGTGGCCCACCGTGACACGCTCGTTCCGATGCTCGTCGAGCGGACCCGTGCCTTCTCCCGCGAGGGCCTCCTGCGCGAGTTGGAATCGAATACCGTGCCCGCGGGACCGATCAACACCATCGCGGACGTTTTCAACGATCCCCAGGTCCGGCATCGCGGCATGGCCCGGGAGCTGGCGGCGCCCGGTACCGCAAAAGGCAGGGTGCCCTCGGTGCGAACGCCGATTTGCTTCTCGGAATGCGACCTGACGCTCGAGCGGGCGGCGCCGCGCCTGGGCGAGCACAGCGCCGAGGTGCTTGCCGAGATCGGCATGGCGGTCCGGGAATGACGTCGGGCGGGCATTTTCTTGTCCGCTGCCTGGAAGCCCAGGATGTGGACCGGGTGTTCTGCGTACCGGGCGAAAGCTTTCTCGATGTGCTCGACGGCCTGCATGATTCGCCCATCCACACCGTCGTGGCGCGCCAGGAAGGC
>JBEPXV010000349.1:0-3208 GCA_041641695.1 Gammaproteobacteria bacterium
CCCTCTCCCGGAGGGAGAGGGAACTGCTTGGTTGCCTTCGCTAGTTGCTATGACTCTGGATTCGATAGCCTCCTCCCTCAACCCAAAGGTCCCTTCTCCCTAGAGGGAGAAGGACAGGATGAGGGGGTTGTCAGACCACGGCGACGCCAGCAGCCCTCACCCCAACCCTCTCCCGGGGGGAGAGTGGCGGTTGAGCCCGGATATTCAGTTTCGTGATGAGCCGGGAGGTGACTGCCATCATCGTGAACTACAACGGCGGATCGCTGCTCAAGGAGGCCGTTGATTCGCTTCTGGCCGGAACGGTGCGACCGGACATCCGGGTGGTCGACAATGCATCGACGGATCGGAGCATCGAGTTTCTGCGCAGCGATCCGGCGTATGCGGGTTTGGTAACCCTGACCATCAACGAGCGCAACCTGGGGTTCTCGCGAGCGAACAACCAGGTGCTCGGTTCGGGTGCGGCGCGTTATTGGCTGTTGATGAATCCGGACTGCGTTATCGACAGGGATGCCATCGAGGCACTGATTGAACACATGGAGCGGGATCCGGAAACGGGGCTGGCGGGCGGCGCCCTGCGGAACCCGGACGGCACACTGCAGAAAACCAGCAAGCGGCGGTTTCCGACCCCCTGGAGCTCCCTCGCGCGGACGCTGGGGCTGCATCGTTTCGGCCGCGGGGCGGGGGCCGTGGGTGATTTCGACCTGGCGCGGGACACGACGGGCGACAACGGCCCGGAGCCGGTCGAGGCGATTTCCGGCGCACTGATGTTCGCGCGCGGCTCGGCGCTGTCCCGGGTGGGTTTGCTGGACGAGAAATACTTCATGCACTGCGAGGACCTGGACTGGTGCAAGCGGTTCTGGGACGCGGGATACAAGGTGACGTACGTGCCCGCCGCCGGTGCCGTGCACACCAAGGGTGGCAGCGGCAGGAGCCCCCGGGTCGTCTGGCATCTTCACCGGGGCATGATCCGGTTCTACAACAAGCACTATCGAAGCCGCTATCCGTTCCCCTTCACGGGGTTGGTGTATGCCGCCGTCTACGCGCGCTGCGTGGTACTGATGCTCGCAAGCCTTTTGCCGGGGCGGTCGTGAGGGTCCTGGTCACCGGTGCAGGCGGTCTCGTCGGCGGGCCGCTGGCCGACCGGCTGGAGCGCGCCGGGCTGGATGTCGTCCGGTCGGGCAGGACACGGCGCGGCCGGGGATGGCTGGCGTGGGACATGACGGGGCCCGCTTCGACGTTCGACGACCGGCTCGACTGCGTGGTGCACGCGGCGCCGCTGTGGCTGCTGCCGGATCACATGGCGGCGCTCGCGGCGGCGGGGGTAGCCCGGCTCGTGGCATTCGGCTCGACCAGCGCCCTCACCAAGCGGCAGAGCGCGAGCCGCGCCGACCGGGCACTGGCGTCCTCCCTGAGCCGGGCCGAGGCGCGCCTCGCTGAAGAAGGCGCGCGGCTCGGCATGAACCTGACCCTGTTCCGGCCCACCATGGTCTACGGTTACGGCCGGGACGGGAATATCAGCACCATCGCCCGGTTCGCGCGGCGGTACGGTTTTTTTCCGGTCGCCGGCCGGGCCGCGGGCCGGCGTCAGCCGGTTCACGCGGACGACCTGGTGGACGCCGTCATGGCCGCGCTGGAGGAAGCCGGCACGTTCGGCCGGACATACAACCTGACGGGAGGCGAGACCCTGACATACCGGGCGATGGTGGCGCGGATCTTCGAAGGCCTGGGCAGGCCGGCGCGAATCGTCGGCGTGCCGACCGCGCTGTATGGCAGCCTGCTCGCCGCGGCGGGCATTGTGAAGAAGGGCATTTCGCCTTCGATGGCCGGGCGCATGAGCCAGGACATGGTGTTCGATTCCAGCGCCGCCCGGGCGGATTTCGGATTCGCACCGCAGGCATTCCTGGAGCACCCCGAACGCGACCTGCCGGCGCCGTGAACCCGGCCCTGTTGACGGCAGTCACCATCATCGCGTCGTTCGCGGCCGCGGCGGCGGCCACGTGGCTGGTGCGCGGATGGCTGGAGCGACGGCGGGTGCTGGACGCGCCCGGCGCCAGGAGCCTTCATCGAAACGCCACGGTGACCGGCGGCGGCGTCGCGGTTGCCGTCGTCCTGGTGGTGTTGTGGCTGCTTCTGCTCCCCCTGGAAGACGGCCCCGGCGCGGCCCTGCTCATTCCGGTGGTGGCGCTGACCCTGGTGGGGCTGCTGGACGATATCCACAACATCGCCTGGCTGCAGAAACTCGCCCTTCAGGTCCTGGTGGCGGCGGCCATCATTGTCGTGGCGGGGCCCTTCACCCGCCTGGACCTGTTCGGTCTGTCCATCGACGCGGCCTGGATGAACATCCTCTTTTCGCTGCTGTGGATTGTCGGGATGGTGAATATCTACAACTTCATGGACGGCATAGACGGGCTGGCGGGGGGATACGGCGCGGTGTGCGCCTGCGTGCTGGGGGTGTGGTTCGTCCTGCTGGGAGCCGACGGCCTGGCATTGTTCATGTACGGCCTGATGGCCGCGTGCCTGGGCTTCCTGGTCTGGAACTGGTCCCCGGCCAGGATTTTCCTCGGCGATGCGGGCAGCATGATGCTGGGCGGGACGCTGGCCGCCGTGGGGATTATCGGGCAGCGGGAGTACGACGTCCCGGTCGGCGCGCTGGTGCTCCTGTTCTCGGTGTTCATCGGCGACACGGCATTCACGCTGGCGCGCCGGGCCCTGCGCGGCGCGCCGGTCTGGCAGGCCCACAGGGAGCACCTGTACCAGCGGGCGGTGCAGACCGGGCTGTCCCACGCGTCGGTTGCTGGAAAGGTGCTGCTCATATCGGTGATAATATCGCTTCCGGCATCGTTCGAGATGGGTCGCGTCGATCCGCGGGCGCTGTGGCCGGCAATTTGCGTGCTCGTGCTCTTTGCCGCAATGATTCTAGTCAAACGAAGAGAAAAGAAGACCCAATGAAGCGGTTTCGGGACTTGGTTGACAACCTGCTGCACCATGTCAAAGCGGCCCGTTATCGCTGGTGGGTTCTGATTCACGATCTGGTCATTGCGGCCGGCGCCTGGTTCGGTGCCTACTGGCTGGCCTTCAATATGCTGGGGGGGATCCCGAATGTCTTCCTGCAGCAGGCCATCCACCTGCTGCCGATCGTGCTGATCGTGCAGGGAATCGCCCTGGTGGTCAGCGGCACGCATCGAGGGGTGTGGCAGTTCACCTCGCT
>JBEPXV010000350.1:0-3202 GCA_041641695.1 Gammaproteobacteria bacterium
AGGCAAAGCAGGTCATTACGCCGGGCGCCCCGCCCCTCACCGAGGCCGAGTTCGAAAAGGCCCGCAAAATCTACTTCGAGCGCTGCGCCGGCTGCCACGGTGTGCTGCGCAAGGGCGCCACGGGCAAACCCCTGACCACGGACATCACCCAGGAGCGGGGGACGGAATACCTGAAAGTCTTCATCAACTACGGTTCGCCGGCCGGCATGCCGAACTGGGGCACATCGGGTGAGTTCACGGACGAGGAAGTCGAGCTCATGGCCAAGTATATCCAGCACGATCCGCCGACGCCGCCGGAGTGGGGCATGCCGAAGATGAAGGACAGCTGGGTGGTGCACGTGCCTCCCGAGGAACGCCCCACCGAGAAGATGAACGACATCAACCTGGACAACCTGTTCTCGGTCACCCTGCGTGACGCCGGGCAGGTGGCGTTGATCGACGGCGACACCAAGGAGATCGTCAATATCGTGGAGACGGGCTACGCGGTGCACATCTCGCGCATGTCCGCCTCGGGCCGGTATATCCTCACCATTGGCCGCGACGCCCTGATCAACCTGATCGACCTGTGGATGGAGGTCCCGGACACCGTGGCCCAGATCAAGATCGGTCTGGAAGCGCGCTCCGTGGAAACGTCGAAGTACGAGGGCATGGAGGACAAGTACGCCATCGCCGGGGGCTACTGGCCGCCGCAATACGTGATCATGGAAGGCGATACCCTGGAGCCGCTCGAGGTCGTGTCGACGCGCGGCATGACGGTTGATACCGGGGAATACCATCCGGAGCCGCGGGTGGCCGCCATCGTCGCATCCCACGAGAATCCGGAGTTCATAGTCAACGTCAAGGAAACCGGCAAGATTCTGCTGGTCGACTATTCGGATATCGAAAACCTGAGCGTCACGAGCATTGCCGCTGCCCCCTTTCTGCATGACGGTGGCTGGAACTCCACGAAACGCTACTTCCTGACCGCGGCCAACGAGTCGGACAAGATTGCCGTGGTGGACTCCAGGGACCGGGAGCTGGAGGCGCTCGTTGATGTCACCAAGATTCCCCATCCGGGACGCGGGGCCAATTTCGAGCATCCGGAGTACGGCCCGGTGTGGGCGACGAGCGCGCTCGGCAACGAGAACATCACCCTGATCGGTACCGATCCCGAGGACCATCCCGATAACGCCTGGAAAGTGGTGGAGGTCCTGGAGGGCCAGGGCGGCGGCTCGCTGTTCATCAAGACCCATCCGGAGTCCGACAACCTGTGGGTGGACACCCCGCTGCATCCCGATGCCAAGGTCCACCAGTCCATAGCCGTGTTCGACATCAACGATCTCGATGCCGGATACGAAGTGCTGCCCATCGCGGAATGGGCGGAGCTGGGCGAGGGTCCCAAGCGAGTCGTGCAGCCGGAGTACAACAAGGCCGGCGACGAAGTCTGGTTCTCGGTCTGGAGCGGCAAGGAGCAGGAATCGGCCATCGTTGTGGTCGACGACGAGACCCGCGAGTTGAAGCACGTCATCAAGGGCGAGAAGATCGTCACGCCGACCGGCAAGTTCAACGTCTACAACACCGTAAACGACGTTTACTAGCCTGGAAAACCGCGTGGCGGGCCCGCTTACGGGCCCGCCACGCATCGACGTGAGATATTCACATGCCTTTGGATGCGACAAGCTTGAACATGGGAACGGTGTATCTGGTCGGCGCCGGACCCGGAGATCCGGATCTGCTGACGGTCAAGGCGGCCCGTTTGCTGAAATCCGCCGACGTGGTGGTTTACGATCGCTTGATTTCCCATGACATACTCGACCAGGTCCCCGCCGGGACGACGCGGATTTACGTGGGCAAACAGGAAGGCCGTCATCACATGAATCAGACCGAAATCAATCAGCTGCTCATTGCCCTCGCCCGGCGCCATCAAGCGGTCGTGCGGCTCAAGGGGGGTGATCCCTTCGTCTTCGGCCGCGGCAGCGAGGAGGCGCTGGTTCTCGCGCGGCAGGGTATTCCCTTCGAGGTGGTGCCGGGCGTGACCGCTGCGAGCGGCTGCACGGCCTATGCCGGCATCCCGCTGACCCACCGGGAGCTGTCCCGGCGGGTGATGTTCGTGACCGGACGGTGCAGCGACGCCGAGCCGCCGCGTATCGATTCCGGCGTGGCGGCGGACGAGCAGTGCACGCTGGTCATTTACATGGGCCTGCGTCAGCTTCCCGCCATCATGGAGCGGATTCGCGCCGCAGGCCGGCCTCCGGACACACCGGTCGCCGTCATCGAGAACGGCTCACTGGCCTCCCAACGCCGCTGCCTGGGCCGGCTGGACACGATTGCCGAGCAGGTGCGGGACGCGAATGTTCAGTCCCCGGCTCTGTTGGTGGTCGGGCGGGTGGTCGACCTGGCGCCGGAGCTCGACTGGTTTCGTCCACCGATGGAGCCGGCGGCCGCGGTGCCGTCGGTGCTGAGCAGGGCGGCCGGTGCATGAGCTTCAGGGTCATACTGGCGGGCATGCTGCTCGTCGGCGCTGCCCAGGCCGGGGACCTGGACGACGAGCGGCGCGCGGAGCTCGAGCATCTCCTGCGGCACGACTGTGGATCCTGCCACGGACTGAGGCTCGAAGGCGGGCTGGGGCCGGCGTTGACGCCTGAGCGCATGCGAAAGCGTTCGCCCGAGTACCTGCGGGACGCCATACGGGAAGGCATCCCCGGAACCGCCATGCCGCCGTGGGGGCCGCTTTTGTCGGAGGCGGACATCGCCTATCTGGCCGAGGCGCTGCGGGGGGAAAGGCAATGAGCCTGACGAGAAGTATGGTCCTGTTGGTCGTTTCCCTGCTGGCCACGGGCTGCGCGACGCCCCGCGGCACCGGCGATCTCGGCGTGGTGATCGAACGCGCCGCGGGTTCCGTTGTGGTGGTCGACACCACGGAGCGCGGGCGGGTCGCCGGGGTGGACGGGCTGGGCGATCTGTCCCACGCCTCGGTCGTCTTCTCCCGCGACCAGCGATACGCCTATGTCTTCGGGCGCGACGGCGGCCTGACGAAGCTGGACCTGCTGCGCTCGAGAATCGACCGGCGGGTCGTGCAGTCGGGCAACAGCATCGGCGGGGCGATCTCCCAGGACGGCAGCCTGGTGGCGGTGTCCAACTACGAGCCCGGCGGCGTCAAGGTTTTCGACGCCCGGACCCTGGACCTCGTGGCTGACATCCCGGCAACCCCTCAGGAGTCGGG
>JBEPXV010000351.1:0-3192 GCA_041641695.1 Gammaproteobacteria bacterium
GGCCGGCGGCGACGAGATCACACGCCGCGTCCGGGAGGTGGCCGAGCTGCTCAGGATCGACGCGATACTGGAGCGACGGCCGGACGAGCTGTCCGGCGGGCAGCAGCAGCGCGTCGCCCTGGCGCGGGCCCTGGTCAAGCGCGCGGGCCTGGTCCTGCTGGACGAGCCTCTGGCCAATCTGGATTACAAGCTCCGCGAGGAGCTTCGCAACGAGCTGCCGCGGTTGTTCGAGGACTCCGGCGCCACCGTGGTCTACGCCACCGCCGAACCGGCCGAAGCGCTGATGCTCGGCGGACGCACCGCCACACTGCACGAAGGCCGGGTGACGCAGTTCGGCGTTACCCACGAAGTATTCCGCAACCCCAACGACCTGATCACCGCCCGGACCTTCTCGGATCCACCGCTCAATGTCGCGCGCGTCACCAAGCGGGGCGACCGGTTCGTCATGAACGACACGGTGACCTGGTCGGTGGGCGACGGCCACGCCTCTCTGCCCGACGGCGAGTACCTGCTGGGATTCCGGCCGCACCATCTGTCCCTGGGGGCCGGGGACGAGCACGCGATCAGCCTGGAAGGCACGGTGGAAATCGCCGAGATCAGCGGCTCCGAGACCTTCGTTCACCTCGATATCGGGAAGCACGTCTGGGTATCCCAGTCCCACGGCGTCCACCGGCTGGATACGGGGCAGACCGTGGCGGTATCGGTGAACCCGGATCGATTCATCCTGTTCGCGCCGGACGGCCGGCGCATCGACGCGGGGGAGTAGCACGCATGGCGGAAATCAGGCTGGACCGAATCAGCCACAGCTATGAGGACCATCCGGCGTCCCGGGCGGACTATGCACTGAAGAACGTCGACCTGACCTGGAACGACGGCGGCGCCTACGCCCTGCTGGGGCCCTCCGGGTGCGGCAAGTCGACGCTGCTCAACATTATTTCCGGGCTGCTGACGCCCACCGACGGCGACGTCCTTTTCGACGGCCGATCGGTGTTTCACATGGCGCCCGGGGAACGGAACATAGCCCAGGTGTTCCAGTTCCCGGTGGTCTACGACACCATGACGGTGTACCAGAACCTCGCTTTTCCGCTGCGCAACCGCGGCATGGATCGCGCCGAGATCGACCGGCGGGTGCGTGAGACCGCCGGCATGCTCGGTCTGGAGCAGTCGCTCGAGCGCCGCGCCGCGGGCCTGACGGCCGACAACAAGCAGAAGATCTCGCTCGCCCGGGGTCTGGTGCGCTCGGACGTGAACGTCATCATGTTCGACGAGCCGCTGACGGTGATCGACCCGCACTTGAAATGGCAGCTCCGGGCCCAGCTCAAGAAGCTGCACCAGCGCTTCAGCTTCACGATGATCTATGTGACACACGACCAGACCGAGGCGCTGACCTTCGCCGACAGAATCGTGGTGATGCACGAGGGAGAAGTCGTGCAGATCGGTACATCGGAGGAGCTCTTCGAGCGTCCCGAGCACACTTTTGTCGGCCACTTCATCGGCTCCCCGGGCATGAATCTGTTCCCGTGCGAGGTACGCGACGACGGCGTGTGGGTGAACGGCAGCCGCATCCCGGTCGAGGCGCCGCCGTCGCCGGCGCGAGCCCGGGGGACCGTGAAGCTCGGCGTTCGGCCCGAGTTCATCGGCTTCGATCCCGGCGGCATGGCCGTGGAGGTCCGCCGCGTCGCGGACATCGGCCGCTACCGGATTGTGGACGCGGCACTGGCCGGGCACCCGTTCAAGATCTACTGCCCGGAGGACGTGGCAATCCCTTCCACCGACCCCCGGGTGACATTCGATCCGCGCCACGCCAGTGTTTACGTGGACGGCTGGAGAGTGGAGGGCGAGCCGCGATGATTCAAAAAACCGTGAACCAGAGGGCATGGTGGCTGGTGACGCCGGTGCTGATACTGGTGGCGTTCAACGCCATAATTCCCCTGATGACGGTGGTGAACTACTCGGTCCAGGAGACCTTCGGCGACAACGTGTTCTTCTGGGAAGGCATGCGGTGGTACGAGCAGGTCCTGCATTCACCGAGGTTCCACGAGGCGCTGATGCGCCAGATGATGTTCACCGGCCAGATACTGCTCATCGAGGTACCCCTCGGCATCATCGTGGCCCTGGCGATGCCACGCAAGGGCTTCTGGGTGTCGGTATGCCTGGTGCTCATGGCGTTGCCGCTGCTGATCCCCTGGAACGTAGTCGGCGCCATGTGGAACATCTTCGCGCTCCCCGATATCGGCCTGCTGGGCCGCGCCATCAACGGACTGGGTTTCGACTACAACTTCACGCGCCAGCCCGCGTCCGCCTGGGCGACGGTGGTGCTGATGGACGTCTGGCACTGGACATCGCTGGTGGTGCTGCTGGCGTATGCCGGGCTGCGCTCCATCCCGGACGCCTTCTACCAGGCGGCGCGCATCGACGGCGCCAGCGGCTGGCAGGTATTTCGCTACATCCAGCTTCCCAAGATGAAGCACGTCCTGACCATTGCCATACTGCTTCGCTTCATGGACAGCTTCATGATCTACACCGAGCCGTTCGTGCTCACCGGGGGCGGGCCCGGCAACACGACGACGTTTCTGTCCATTGACCTCGTCAAGATGGCGCTGGGCCAGTTCGATCTCGGCCCGGCCGCCGCCATGTCGCTGATCTATTTCCTGATCGTTCTGCTGATCAGCTGGATCTTCTACACCCTCATGATGCGCCACGAGAGGCAATGATGATGCGCTACAAGTGGATCATACCGACGCTTTACATCATCTTCATGCTGCTGCCGATCTACTGGCTTCTGAGCATGTCGTTCAAGACCACCAACGAGATACTCGGCAGCTTTACGGTGTTCCCGCGGGAGCTCACGCTCGCCAACTACGTCACCATATTCACGGACCCGACCTGGTACTGGGGCTACATCAATTCACTGACCTACGTCGGGATCAATACGGTGCTGTCCGTCGCCGCGGCGCTGCCCGCCGCGTACGCCTTCTCCCGTTACCGGTTCCTCGGCGACAAGCACCTGTTTTTCTGGCTGCTGACCAACCGCATGGCGCCGCCGGCGGTGTTCGCCTTGCCATTCTTCCAGTTCTACTCGGCAATGGGCCTGTTCGATACCCACATTGCCGTGGCGCTCGCCCACTGCCTGTTCAATATTCCTCTGGCGGTGTGGATTCTCGAGGGGTTCATGTCGGGGGTTCCCAGGGA
>JBEPXV010000352.1:0-3186 GCA_041641695.1 Gammaproteobacteria bacterium
TCGTCGCCCTGAAGGTTGATGACGCTCATGGCGATGGGCAGCATGACCAACGCGGTCGCCGTGTTCGAGATCCACATGCTCAGCACCGCGGACACCAGCATGAAGCCCCCCACCAGCATCCGCGGCCCGGTGCCCACCACCCGCAGAACGGCGAAGGCGAAGCGGCGGTGCAGCCCCCAGCGCTCCAGACCCAGCGCCAGCAGAAAGCCGCCCAGAAACAGGAAGATGAGGGGGTGGGCGTAGGCGGACGCCGTATCGTCCAGGGCGCGCGCGCCGGTGACGGGCAGCACCGCCAGCGGCAACAGGGCCGTGGCGTACACCGGGATCGCCTCGGTCAGCCACCAAGCGGCCATCCAGCAGGCGAGGCCCGCGGTGATTCGCCCCGGCAGGCCGATGCCGATGGTGGAGCCGTCCGGCGCGGTCGCCGTATCGGGTGTCACGGTGAACGCGACCGCGCCAATCAGCGGACCGGCGACCAGGGCCAGGATGCGGAGACTTCCGGACAGTCCGGGCTTGAGATTCACCTGCGCGATACCCGCCGTTGAGTGTTGCCGGGATTCTACAGTGTCATTCCGGCGTGTCGCTGAAGGCAATCCGCAAGTCCCTCCGGAAATGTTCCGCAATCGCGCCGCGACATACCATGCGCGTGTGACGGTGCCCGGGCGGGATCCCCTCCCGGGTTAAAAGGGAATCCGGTGCGATGCCGGAGCTGCCCCCGCAACTGTAGGCGGCGAGTCACGCGTCCACAACGCCACTGGGAGACCGGGAAGGCGGGCGCGCGATGTCGAGCCGCGAGCCAGGAAACCTGCCGTCCGAAGCGAGGCCCGGGCTGCGTCCGGTATGCGCAGCGGCCCTCAACGCAATGTTCGAACGGGCGGGGCGCCCGGACGGCTGCAGCAGTCATGGCGAAGCGGTCCGCGATGATCATTCGCCTCGATCAGAGCGCCGAGCCGAACCTCTCCCGTTCGGCCCGAATCGAGGGGTATTCGACATGACCGTTACACCACGCGCTGCAAACTATTCCGACACCGTCGATCAAAGCGATCGAAACGTTCCCGTCAACCTGCGCCAGTCCGGCCCGACCCCGGTAGAGATGCTGGTCTCCACCCGCGTTCGCAAGTCGCCCTACTGGCATCTGTCTCATCAGGCCGGCTGCTGGCGGGCGACCGTCTACAACCGCATGTATCACCCGAGGGGCTACGTGCGCCCGGAGGACGGCGGCGCGATGGTGGAGTACGACGCGCTGATCAACCACGTGACCCTCTGGAACGTCGCCGTCGAGCGCCAGATCCGGGTGAAGGGGCCCGACGCGGAAGCCTTCGTGAACTACGTGATCACGCGGGACGCCACCCGCATCAAGCCGATGCGCGGCAAGTACGTCATCCTGTGCAACGAGGAAGGCGGCATCCTCAACGACCCGGTCCTGCTGCGTCTTGCCGCGGACGAGTTCTGGTTCTCGCTGTCCGATAGCGACCTCGAGCTGTGGCTGCGCGGTGTCAATCTCAACAAGCGCTTCGATGTCTCCATCACCGAGATCGACGTGGCGCCGGTCCAGATCCAGGGCCCGAAATCCGAGGCCTTGATGGTTGACCTGTTTGGCGACGAGGTCCTGACCCTGCCGTACTATGGCCTGATGGAGGGCCAGATCGACGGCTGCCCGGTCATCGTTTCCCAGACGGGCTTCACCGGCGAGAAGGGCTACGAGATCTACCTGTACGACGCGACCCTGAACGCGGACGATATGTGGCACGCAATCCTGTATGCCGGCGGCAGGCACGGGCTCAAGGTGATCGCCCCGGCCCACCATCGCCGGATCGCCGCCGGCATACTGTCCTGGGGGCAGGACATCGACTCCGAGACACTGCCGTTCCAATGCAACCTCGCCTACCAGGTGCCCAGGAAAAAGAAGGTGGACTACATCGGCCGGCAGCGCCTCGAGGAGGTCCGGGCCCTGATCGAGGCGGGACGGCCGCCGTTCAGTCTCGCCATGGCGGGCATTACCTTCGGCGGCCTGCCGGTCACTGACTACGCCCCGGATTTCTGGCTGATCTCCGAGGTCGCCGGCGGCGATCCCGTGGGCTACATCACGTCGCCATGGTATTCACCGGAGCTGCAGCTCAATATTGCGCTGTGCTACGTGCCGCTGGCGCTGACCGAGATCGGGACGCCGCTGCACGTGTGGCTGCCGGCGGAGTACACCGTCGGCCACCCCGGTGAGACCGTGGCCGCCGAGGTGGCCGAGGTGCCGTTCCGCCCCTCGGTGAATCCGAACGCCCGGGAAGTGGCGAAATACAAGGGCCGCGACCACGCGGCCTGACAACGGTCGCGCGCGCGGTCAGGCGCGGCGGGGTGACGGCGCCCCGCCGCGTCGATATCCAGCGTTACTACTGGTAAACGCAGGGTCTGTAGGTCGGGTTTTCAACCCGACTGATAATAGTCGGGTTGAAAACCCGACCTACAACAGGTTCCTGATGCCACACGACGTGTGTTCATCGAGCATCGAGGAATTGCGATGTACTTCCTGTAAAACGACGCCTTTGGGCAACTGGTCAGGTCCAATTTCTAACGTGTCAAGGCCGGTATGAGGCTGCCGGTGCGGCCGCGTCGCGGCGATGTCCCGCATTCCCATCGCAAATCCGGCGCGTTATGATGCTGTCCAATCGAAACAGCATCCGGGCGCGGCGCGCCCGGACGAAGGGTGATTCATTATGGCGAAAGAGATTCTGGACGTGCTCGCGCAGCTGCGGGCCGAGCGGGCGCCGCATGCCGTGGCGACGGTCGTCGAGACCCGGGGGTCCGTTTCCGCGAAAACCGGATCCAAAGCCGTCATAGACGGTGACGGCGAGCTGGTGGCCGGCTGGGTCGGCGGCGGCTGCGCCGAGTCCACCACCTGCCACACCGCCCTCGATTGCATCGCCTCCGGCGAAACCACGGTGATCGATATCGACCTGGACGACGAGGTCCTCGGTGCCGGCATGCCCTGCGGCGGCAGCATGCGCGTGTACGTCGAGCCGATGCTGCCCAAGCCCACGCTGTGGATCATGGGCCATGGCCGCGTCGGCGAGTGCCTGTGCCAGCTCGGCGACCTGGTCGGTCTCGAGGTCGTGGTCAACGATCCCGCCGTTACCCGGGAGAACTATCCGGCCGCGGCCCGGCTGATCACGGACGACATCGACTACCGGGAGC
>JBEPXV010000353.1:0-3184 GCA_041641695.1 Gammaproteobacteria bacterium
CCTCCCGAGCACGAATCCGTCGCGATATTCGCGCGGGTCGCCGCGCGGTTCCGGGAGATCGGCCTCAACGTTCCAGAGGTGCACGACCTGGACGAAACGGACGGATTCGCACTGCTGAGCGATCTCGGCAGCCGGACGTATCTGTCGACGGTGACCGGGCACAACGCCGGCGGCCTGTACCAGGAAGCGCTCGATGCCCTGTACCGGCTGCAGACCGGCGGCATGGGGAAGCTGGACGCATTCGAGGCCTATGATTTCGCCAAGCTGATGCAGGAAATGGAGCTGTTCCGGGAGTGGTTCGTGCCATACCGCACGTCTTACGCGCTCACGGCGGACGACCAGGACACCATCGATCACACATTCCACATCCTCGCCCACGGCGCCCTCGAGCAGCCGCGGACGTGGGTGCATAGGGACTTCCACTCCCGGAACCTGATGGTCACCGATACCAACAACCCCGGCGTGCTTGATTTCCAGGACGCCGTCTCCGGCCCGATCACCTACGACCTGGTCTCGCTGCTGCGGGACTGCTATATCGTCTGGCCGCAGGACCGCGTCGAGCACTGGCTGACCGGCTACTTTGAGCGCATCCGCCCCGCCCTGCCGGAGGTGGACCTCACCCGCGACCAGTTCGTGCGCTGGTTCGACTGGATGGGGGTTCAGCGCCACATCAAGGTCCTGGGGATCTTCTCCAGGCTGTTCCACCGCGACGGCAAGGACGCCTACCTCCGGGATCTGCCGGTGGTATACGCCTACGTACACGACGTATGCGGTCGTTATACGGAGCTTTACCCTTTCCGGGACCTGCTCGACGCCATGCGGATCGAATGGACGTCCTGATACTCGCGGCGGGACGCGGTGAGCGCATGCGGCCGCTGACGGATCGAGTCCCCAAGCCGCTGCTGGATATCGGCGGCATCACCCTGATCGAGCGCCAGATCGCCCGCCTGGTCGAGGCCGGCCACCGGAGGATGGTGATCAACCTGGCGCACCTGGGCAGGCAGATCGCCGACCGGATCGGCGACGGCACCCGCTACGGGGCCCGCATCACGTACTCCCCGGAGCCGCCGGGGGCGCTGGACACCGGCGGCGGCATCGTCCAGGCGTTGAGATACCTGCACGGCGAGTGCTTCGCGGTGGTCAACGCCGACATCTGGACCGATTTCGCTTACCGGCAATTGCCCGCGGCGCCGCGGGCCGCGGCCTGGCTGGTGCTCGTCGACAACCCGCCGCACAATCGGCAGGGCGACTTCGAGCTGCTCGACGGCACGGTGCGGCCGAAACGGCACACAAAGGCGCGGACCCTGACCTTCTCCGGCATCGGGGTGTATCGGCGCAGCCTGTTCGACGCCTGCGTCGAGGGCCGCTTCCCGTTGTCGCCGATACTGGTGGACGCAGCTTCCCGGGGCGACGTCGACGGCATACACTATCGGGGCCGCTGGTCCGATGTCGGCACCCCCGAGCGACTGGCGTCACTGCGTGCCTCGCTCCGGGAGCCGTAGCAGGGTTTTCGTGCGCCGCGGGACGCTCCCGATGCCCGGCGGCGCGACCCGCCCGTTGCACGGGCGAATGCTGACGGACCGCTTCGGAGCCGATACGGCAACTATCGGATTGTTTTCACGCGCGGCAGTTGGCGACAATGCGCTCATGACACATGCCATACTCAATTCGACCTCCCGCGACTATCACCGTGTGGAATCAATCATCCACTGGCTCGACCAGCACCACGAGGACCAGCCCACGCTCAGGGACATGGCGACCTCGATCGGCGTCAGTGAGCTTACGGTGCAGCGTCTGTTCAGCCGCTGGGCGGGCATCAGCCCGAAGCGCTTCCTGCAGTTCCTGACGCTCGAGCACAACAAGACCCTGCTGCGCGACTCGCATTCGATCCTGTCGGCCGGCGAGTCCTCCGGGCTGTCCAGCGTCAGCCGCGTCCACGACCTGTTCGTCAACTGCCATGCCGCCACGCCGGGCGAGTACCGGCGCGGCGGCAAGGGGCTCGAGATCCGCTATGGCTTCCACGACTCGCCGTTCGGAGAATGCCTGGTTGCCGTCAATGACCGCGGCCTGTGCAACCTGTTGTTCGTAGCCGCAGACCGGGCGGAAACGCTGCAGCACCTGACGGCTCACTGGCCGTCCGCCGTGATTGAGCGCGACCAGGACGCTACCCGGCCGTTCGCCGAGCAGGTGTTTGCCAGGCCCTGGTCGTCGCGCGAGCCGCTTTACGTGAATCTGAAAGGCACCGGCCTGCAGATCCAGGTCTGGCAGGCATTGCTGAGGATCCCCGAGGGGCGCCTGGTCAGCTATGAGGATCTGGCCCATGCCAGCGGCGCGCCCCGCGCCGTGCGGGCGGTCGCCAATGCCGTGGCCCGAAACCCCATTCACTACCTGATCCCCTGCCACCGGGTGATCCGCAAGACGGGCGCCTTCGGCGGCTACCACGGCGGCCTGGAGCGCAAGAAAGCACTCATCGCATGGGAGAGCGGCCGGACGATGCAGGCGTGAGCACCGTCGCCGCCCGTCACCACGTTTCACTCCCGGTGGTGCGCCGGCTGGGACTGGTGGACTATGAAGCGACATGGCGGGACATGGAGCGCTTCGTCGGGCAGCGGGACGAGGCCGCGCCGGACGAGCTCTGGCTGCTGGAGCATCCACCGGTGTACACCCGCGGCCTGAACTGCAGCATGGATCCGCTGCGCCACAGCGACATTCCGGTGGTTCAGACCGACCGCGGCGGACAAATTACCTACCACGGCCCGGGGCAGCTCATTGTCTACACCCTGCTGGATATCCGGCGCCGGCGTCTCGGGGTCAGGGGGCTGGTGAATCTGCTCGAACAGTCGGTGATCGACCTGCTGGCCGGGTACGGCGCAGCCGGGGAACGCCGGGAGCGGGCCCCGGGGGTCTACGTGGACGGCCGCAAGATCGCCGCCCTGGGCATCCGGATTCGCCGCGGCTGCAGCTATCACGGCCTGAGCCTGAATGTCGACATGGACCTGGCGCCATTCGCCGATATCGACCCCTGTGGCTTCGAGGGACTGGAGGTGACGCAGCTGGCGGACCTGGGGGTACGGGAAAGCGTCGCGGAGGTCGGAGAGCGGCTGGCCGGCCACGTGTCACGGCTTCTGGAAGGGAGCCCGTATCACAACGTCATAAGAACGCCTTCACACTGCGACAGGTCCAC
>JBEPXV010000354.1:0-3182 GCA_041641695.1 Gammaproteobacteria bacterium
CCCACGTTCACGCCTGTCATCCCCGGTCCACAGCCGGGTGAGGCGCCGACCCCGACGCAAACACCCAGCGGTCCCTGACCGCGCGCCCCGGAAACCGGGCTGCAGGGAGCCGGTGCGCGGCGCCGGCATGGGAGATCGTCAGGGCCGTGCCTCGAGGATCAGATTGAAAGGCGTCTCCGTGGCGCGCCGGAACCGCGAGAAGCCGGCCTGTTTGAACACGTCCGCCATGCGCGATTCGCCCGCCTGGGCGCCCAGTGCCAGGCCCACCTCCTCGGAAAGAGAGTGCGCGCAGCACAGCGCGGTGGACGCCGAGTAGTACATGCGCCCCACCGGGTTGATATTGTCCTCGAGCCGGTCGTTGGCGTAGGGCTCCACCAGCATGGCCGTGCCGTCGGGGTCGAGCGCCCGCCGGGCGTGACTGGCCGCGCCCACCGGATCCCCCATGTCGTGCAGGCAGTCGAAATAGCAGACGAGATCGAAGCCGAGCTGCGGATAGCTGCGGGCATCGGCCGCCTCGAACACGACGCGGTCGGCAACGCCGGCCTGCCGGGCATTTTCCCGGGCGGCTTCGATGGACGCCTCATGCACGTCATACCCATGGAAGCGCGAAGCGGGATAGGCCTCCGCCATGATGATGGTGGAATGGCCATGGCCGCAGCCCACGTCGGCCACGGTGGCTCCCGCGCCCAGCTTGTCCTCGACGCCTTCCAGGGCCGGCAGCCAGTTCGGCACCAGCTCGCCGCGGTAGGCGTTGCGGAAGAACGCGGCCACGCCGCAATAGAGCCTTTCATCGTGGTTGCCCCACGGGATGCCCTCTCCGGTCCGGAAGGCATGCAGGGTTTTCTCCTCGTCGAACCACATCGACGCGATGATGTTCCACGCGGGCGGGAAGTGGACGGGACTGTCCTCGTCCGCCAGCACGAACGCCTGTTCGGCGCCGAGCTCGTAGGCCTGGGCTTCGGCATGGTAGTCCACGTAGCCGCCGGCCACCTGGCTGTTGAGCCATTCCCGCACGTAGCGCTCGGCGCAGTCGGTGCGCGCCGCCAGCTCCTGCGCACTGAGCGGGCCGGCTCCCGCCATGGCCTTGTACAGGCCGAGCTTGTGCCCGATGTTGATCATCACGCCCGCGCTGCACGCCGACAGGTCGCTGACCGCCCGGCCCAGGAAGTCGTTCAGTTTCTGCTCGTCGATAGACATGTCAGTCCCTCCCTTTGGTTCTGCCGGTTTTGGTGGCAACTGTTGCGGCAGGATGAAGGCCGCGGTAACGTGTTTTAAGAGCCAAATCGAACAATTCCGGCCCGTTCATGACACAGACCCGCGCCGGTCCGCTGCATGTGAGCCTGGTTGCCGTTCCCGATGCCCTGCTGGGGCCGGTGAGCGGCATCTACGAAGCGCTCAACTCGTTCCCGGAGATCCGGAGCGTCTCCGATGCCGTGCCGGAAGACCCGCCGTTCGACGTGGACATCGTGTCGCCGTCCCGGTCGCTGAGCCAAGCCGCCAGCGGCCTGGCGCTCACGCCTCACCGGACACTCGGGGAGGTGACGTCCACCGACATCGTGATCGTCCCCGCGATGTTCGTCGAGGACGGGGTCTGGCGGCCCGGGCGATACCCGGAAGTGGTGGACTGGCTGGCATTCATGCACGGCCGGGGGGCGCGGGTATGCTCGGCCTGCTCCGGCGCGCTGCTGGTGGCGGAAACCGGACTGCTGGACGGCCGCGACGCCACTGTCCACTGGGCACTGGCGCGGACCTTCCGCCGCAACTTTCCCGGGGTCCGGCTGCGGATCGACCAGATGCTGGTCATCGCCGGCGCCCGGGACGAGATCGTCATGTCGGGCGGGTCGGCGGGGTGGCATGATCTGCTGCTGTACCTGGTCGCCGCCACCGTCGGGCCGACGGTGGCCCAGGTGCTGTCCAAGGTGCTGCTGTACCCGTGGCATCCCGAAGGCCAGGCGCCGTACGTGACGTTCCTGGAGCCCACCGACCACGGCGACAGGGTGGTGCGGGAGCTCCAGGCATGGCTGAGGAAGCATTACGCGACGACGAACCCGGTGGGGCGGATGCAGGCCCGGGCGGGCCTGACGGAGCGCAGCTTCAAGCGCCGCTTCAAGCTGGCCACCGGCATGCCGCCCCTGGAGTATGTCCAGCGGCTCAGGGTCGAGGAAGCCAAGCGGCGCCTGGAGCGCACCACCACGCCCGTTGACGAGGTCAGCGTCGCGGTCGGCTACGAGAATCCGGCGTTCTTCCGGCGCCTGTTCAAGCGCATTGCGGGCCTCAGTCCCAGCGCCTATCGGCGCCGGTTCCAGCTCCCGGGTTATGCCGGGATTCGGGCCTGAGCGACCCCGGGCGAGTCAGCGCGCCGCGGCCCGGCTCCATGCCGGACTCGAGTCATAACGCCACCGCCCAGCGCACGAAGTGGCCCACGAACAGCGCGAGAAGCGTGGACAGCAGCGTCCCGATCAGCACGTATTCCGCGAAGGTCCGGTTCTCGAATTCCCGGAAGCGGGCGACACCCTTGGCGGCGAGAATGAAACCGATGGCGATGTACTGGCCCGCCAGGACGAAAACGTACACGAAGATCCGCTCCAGCATGCCGATGACGCGGCCGGTGTTGTACTCCTGCTCGTCCACTTCGCCGCCGCCCGGTCCCGCGCCGTCCCGTTCTTCCTTCGGCTCGAGTTGGAGGAGCTGGAGGAGATGCCGCAGCAGGATGTTCATCTCGTTGAGCACCAACACCAGGCCGAACAGATACAGTTCCACTCGCAGCAGGCCCGCGTCATTGATCGAGCGGGCCGGGAGCAGTGCCTTCCCGAGCGAATGGACGATCGCGGCCGGCAGGGTATTGGTGTCCAGCCCGCCGACGGGGCTGCACAGCACGGCCAGGACCACGACGTAGATCGCCAGGCTGAGCAACCGCCAGTAATTTCGCCTGTCTCCGAGGCCCTCGGTCCAGCGCATGAGGAACGCCATCCCGGGGAAGAAGGCCAGGAGCGCGAACCAGGGCGGACCGATCTCCAGGAAAACCAGCGACCCGAGCGGCACGGCGCCGATGATTACCAGGTCGGCGGTCCGCGCACCGTCGTCCCGGAAGGTCAGCCTGAGGCGGGCGAGTATGACGAGAAACAGCAGGGCGAGCAGGATATCGTAGCTCATGCGCCCAGCTTCTCGTTGATCAGGCCGGC
>JBEPXV010000355.1:0-3179 GCA_041641695.1 Gammaproteobacteria bacterium
TCTCGATCATTGATCCCTGGCATATTCCCTTCTGGAATACCCTGATCCTGCTGTCTTCCAGCGTGACTGTGACCATCGCCCACCACGCCCTCAAGGCCGAAAAGCGGGGCGCGCTGATCGCGTGGCTCTTCGTGACCGTGGTGCTCGGCTTCGTGTTTCTCGGCTTCCAGATCTCAGAATACGTCGAGGCATACCAGCACCTCGGCCTGACTCTTGGAACGGGCGTGTACGGCGCCACGTTTTTCATGCTGACGGGCTTCCACGGCGCCCACGTCACCATCGGCGCGATCATCCTGACCGTGGTGATGGTGCGCTGCATGCGCGGCCACTTCAGCCCGAAGAACCACTTCGCGTTCGAAGCCGCGGCCTGGTACTGGCATTTCGTGGATACTGTCTGGGTGGGGCTGTTTATATTCGTCTACGTGCTGTAGGCGGACGCCGGGCTTGATCCTCCGATAGCGGGTGGTCGTCAATTAAAGGGTAGCCGTCAAACGAAGGGTCCCCTCTCCCCCATCGGGGGAGAGGGAGTACGCGGATTACCGTACCTGTGCCGGCTTGATCGACTCGCTGGGCTCCAGGTAGCCGAAGTACGTCGCACCCGCCAGGAGCGCGAACAACACCACCCAGATGCCGATGCGCCAGGTCAGCGCGTTCAGGGTGCGGTTCGTCTGCCCGCGATCCTTGACCAGGTAGTACATACCCGTGAACAGGCTCACGATCATGGCGACGAGAAGGAGTACAGCGATGATCTTGGTCAGCACGAAATACGATGATCCATTGAATCCAGGCAGGATATTATCAGAAACCAGCCGCCGGACGGCATGTTGAAGCGCTACCGATTCCGGCCGGGGTGGATAACGACGCTGGTGTTCATCGTGCTGCTGCCGATTCTGATCAGCCTCGGGTTCTGGCAGCTTGACCGCGCCGGTCAGAAGACGGAGCTGCGTGACCGGTATGCAGCGCGCGGACGCATGGAGCCGGTCGACGTGAACCGGCGGGCGCTCGATGCCGACGAGATGGATTTCCGCCGCGCCACCGCGCGCGGGCGCTACCGCGCGGACCGGACGATCTACCTGGACAACCAGGTGCTCCACGGAACCCCGGGCTACCACGTCCTGACGCCGCTGGCGCTGGATGGGGTGGACGACGGTGCGCCGTTCCTGCTGGTAAATCGCGGCTGGGTGCCGTGGGGAGAATCTCGCAGCACGCTGCCGGCGCTCGATACGCCGTCGGGCGAGGTGGAGGTGAGCGGCCGCCTGCGGGCGCCGTCGCAGGGCTACTTCACCCTGGCGGACGAAACCGCCGGCGGGGGCTTCCAGCCGCTGTGGCAGAACCTGGACCTGGAGCGTTACGCGGACGCCGCCGGCTTGGCCGTGAGTCCGCTGGTTCTGGAGCTGGACCCGGACACGCAGGGCGCCGAAGGCTTCGTGCGGCGCTGGCGGGACTACGACGACGCCTGGATCGACCGGCACAAAGCGTATGCGGTGCAGTGGTTTGCACTGGCTTTAACCCTCGTGGTGCTGTACGTGGCACTGAATCTTGAGAAACGAAAACCGGAACATGAGTGAACCCAACCCAAGGAAAGCGCGCCTGACGCTGCTGTTGATTATTGCGGTGTTCGCGGTGCCGCTGATCGCCGCTTACCTGTACCGGCCCACGGGCGAGCCGGCCAGCCATGGCACGTTGATCGATCCGCCGCGGCCGCTGCAGGAGTTTCGCATGACCGGCCTGGACGGCGAGTCCGCGGGTCTCGATGTCCTGAAAGGCCGCTGGACGCTGCTGTATGTCGGCGGCGAGGAGTGCGGCGAGCGGTGCCGGTCCCACCTGTACAACATAGAGCGCGTACGCCTGACGCAGGGTGAGGACATGGCCCGTGTGCAGAGCCTGTATCTGGCACCGGATTCCATGGAAGCCCGCGAGGTGGCGGATACACTGGTAGAATATGAGGGCCTGAAAGGCTACACAATCTCCCGGACCGCGCTGGAGGCCATGGCGCCCGGCTTCGAGTGGGGGGATGCCGCGGCGCCGGGGTCCCCGGGACGGGTCTACGTGATCGACCCGCTGGGCAATCTCATGATGTTCTATCCGGACGACGCCGACCCGACGGGCATGAAGAAGGATCTTGAACGACTTTTGAAAGTGTCTCAGATCGGTTGATGACCCGACCGCCAGGTGCAATAACATGAAGCCGAGCTCCGTTGCCGCAACCGCCGGATGGTGGTCGAAAATCCTGCAGTTCTACGAGCTGACCAAGCCGCGCGTGGTGATGCTGATTGTGTTCACCGCGGTGGTGGGCATGTTTCTGGCCACGTCCACGATGGTGCCCCTGGACAGCCTGCTCCTGGGAACCCTGGGCATCGGCATGGCCGCCGCCGCCGGGGCCGCGATCAACCATATCGTGGACCGGGAGATCGACAGCAAGATGAAACGTACCCGTCGCCGGCCACTGGCCAGCGGCGGCCTGACCACCGAGCAGGCCGTGGCATTCTCCCTGCTGCTGGCGGCGACGTCGATGTTCATCCTCGCCAACTGGGTCAATGTCCTGACCGCCGTGCTGACCTTCGCCTCCCTGATCGGCTACGCGGTGGTCTACACGGTGTTCCTGAAGCACTGGACGCCGCAAAATATTGTCATTGGCGGCGCAGCGGGCGCGGCGCCGCCGGTCCTGGGCTGGACGGCGGTGACCGGACAGGTGAGCGCCGACGCGCTGCTGCTGTTCCTGATCATCTTCTGCTGGACGCCCCCGCACTTCTGGGCGCTCGCCCTGTACCGGAAGAAGGAATATGCGAATGCCGGCGTCCCGATGCTGCCGGTGACCCATGGCGACCGGTTCACCCGGCTTCATATACTCCTGTACTCGGTGCTGCTGGCGGCGGTGTCCATCATGCCGTTCGCCACGCAGATGTCGGGCTGGGTCTACCTGGCGGGCGCGGTGCTGCTTAGCGGCCAGTTCATCGTCTACGCCGCCCGCCTGTACCTTGCCTACAGCGACGCGCTGGCCCGGCGGACGTTCGTGTTCTCGATCCAGTATCTGGCGATGCTGTTCGGCCTGATGCTGATTGACCACTACATAGTCATTTTTCTGTTCAACTGATTCAGCCGATGGATGAGATTATGAGTCCGGAGACGAAAATCGCGCACTTTGCAGTGGGGGAGCTCGTTCATCACCAGCTGTTTGA
>JBEPXV010000356.1:0-3172 GCA_041641695.1 Gammaproteobacteria bacterium
TCCCGGCAGCGCTCCAGGTGCTGGTTTATCCGGTCGCGGAGCTCGCTGTCAAGCTCGCGGTCGAGGTAGTCGAACAGCTGCTCGATGACCTCCTCGCAGCTGATACGGTCGGTGTTCATTGTTTCCCTCCACGATTCGAAGCGCCGCAGTCATCCGGGCCGCCCTGCACGATGCCGGCCTCCCGGGCCTGTTGCCACAGCGACTTCTGCAGCAGGCCGCGGGCGCGGCTGAGGCGCGAGCGCACCGTTCCCAGCGGCACTTGGAGCAGCTCGCCGGCTTCTTGATAGGAGTAGCCCTGGACCTCGACGAGCATGATCACCATGCGGAACTCGTCCGGCAGGTCATCCAGCGCCCGCTCGATGTCCTCGCGCAGCAGGCCGTCCAGCACGTGCTCCTCGGGCGTGCCCCACCACAACAGGAAGGGCTGGTGAAGCTGCTGGAATAGTGAAAAATCCGGTGCGCCGGGCGTGTCGAATTCCGTACCTTCAAGCGTGTCCTCCCGGTCCTGACGGTTTTTCCGTCTCCGCCAGGCATCCACGAAAGTGTTGTTCAGAATCCGGAACAGCCAGCCCTCGAGCTGCCCGATATCCCGCAGCTCGTCCAGCTTGGACCATGCCCGCCCCACCGCCTCCGCGACGATGTCCTCCGCGTCCGCCGGATTGCGCGTCAGGCGCAGCGCCGTGCCGTACAGGCGGTTCATGAGGCGCGATACCTCCTGCTCGAAACAACGTCGTTTGTCCAGCGCCGTGCGCGGTTTGTCACCGCCGTTATCCGGCATCGTCACCTCCTCGCGTACCCGTCCGCCGTGCCCGGAGGGGGGCGGCCGGAAGCGTCCCGCGCGAGTGTACCACCGGAACGACACGCAGCCGCGGCGCGCGGCGCCCCGGTAATAGGGGTAGTGCAGAGAATTCGCTGGCGCGCTCATGGCATTACCAGGGACGCGGCCGGGCCGCAAATGGTTCCCGTGCTGCCGCCGCGCGGAGGCGCTGTCGGACGGGCGGGAACCAACCGGCGCCGCGCTGCGTCCTTGCGCCCACAAACTGGTCCGCGCCTGCCGGTCCGGACGAAAGCCACCAAGCAGAAGAGAGGTTTCCACAATGAACAAGCGCATCGAACCGGTTACCGAGCTCAGTGAGTATGCCGAGTTCTGGAATGACACCCTCGCGGACAAGTTCGACCGGTTTCGCGAGATATTGATGAACGGGCTCAGCTACCACAGCCGGGTGCCCCTGGAGAAGCTGTCCGTGGCGCCCGGATCGAACATTGTCGATGTCGGCTGCGGCTGGGGGGACACGGCCATCGAGCTGGCGCGCAAGACCGGTCCTGATGGATCGGTGCTGGGCCTGGACTGCGTCGAGCAGTTCCTGCACACGGCGCGCCGGGAAGCTGAAACGGCCGGCGTGGACAATGTGCGCTTCCTGACCGCCGACGTGGAGCGATATCCCTTCGAGCCGGAGTTCGACCTGTGCTTTTCCCGGTTCGGGATGATGTTCTTCGAGAATCCCGTGGCCGCCATGCGCAATGTTCGAAAGGCGCTGCGCCCGAACGGCAAGCTGATGTTCATCGTCTGGCGCACCATCGACGACAACCCCTGGTTCGGGCTGCCCAAGCAGGTGGTGCTCCAGTACCTGAGCCCGCCGGGCGACGACGCCCGCAGCTGCGGACCCGGCCCGTTCTCCATGGCCGACACGGAAACGGTGTCCAAGCAGCTCGAGATCGCCGGGTTCCAGGACGTCGAGTTCGAGCGCAACGACGGGCCGGTGACGGTGGGCAGCTCCCCGGAGGACGCGGTGCAGTTCCAGCTCGCCCTGGGTCCGGCCGGCGAGGTGTTCCGGGAAGCCGGCGAGGAGGCCGAGCGCCAGCGAACCGGGATTGAAGCCGCCCTGCGCGAAGTGCTGGCGCCGTACGAGACGGACGAGGGTATCGTAATGCCCTCGAGCTCGTGGACCATCACTGCGACGAAGTCCGATGGCTGAAGGGCAGCCACGCGGGGGCATGAGCATATGGACGCGGGGCACCGCCGGCATCGCCGCCGCGACGCTGGCGGTGCTGGCATGCTACGGCACGCTGGCGCTTGCCGCCGTCCTGCCCCTGGTGGGCGTGCGCCTCGCCGTCAATGGCGCGGCATGGAACGGGACGATCCTGCTGTTCACATTGCTGGCGGTGCTGGTGATCGTGCCGGGGTTCCGGCGCCATGGCTCCTCGGTGCCCGGCGCCGCGGCCATTACCGGGGCCGGGCTCATAGCCTTCGCCCTGCTGGTGGAGTACAACGTACTGGTTGAGCTGGCCGGCTTCGCGATGCTGACCGCGGCGGCGCTTCGCGATGCCTTGCTTCGGCGCAGGCAGCGGCCGTAAGCGTCGGGGAGCGCCGCGCGCTGATGCCGGGGCACGTGGGCGGCGGATGACTCAGGGCGCGTGCGGCCGCTCGGTGACGTGGACGGTACCGGTGAAGGTGACGACGGTCTGCCCGCTTGACTGGATGTCGACGCGGTAGGTGCCCACCCGGCGGGATCGCGACACTTCCACGGCGGTCGCAACGAGACGGTCGCCGGCGCGGACCGGGGCGCAGAAGGCGATGTCGGCGTGCACGGCGGCGGCGATGACGCCATGCGCATTGGAGGCGAGGCCGAAAGCGGTGTCGGCAAGAGAGAACAGGACGCCGCCGTGGCATGTGCCATTGAAGTTCATGTGCTGATCCATCACGGTCATCTCGATCGTGACCCAGCCGGGGGCGGTGTCCACCAGGGTTACTCCCAGGCTGGTCAGCCAGGCATCCCGCCGGGCCAGATGCTCGAGCCGCGTGGCGACGGTCGACTCGGTGACGTGATCATTCATCGTCGGGCACCAGCTCGGCCGCTGCGGACTCGGGATCCAGGTCTCCCGACTGCACGCGACAACACAGCGCTTCCATGGAGGGGTCCGTCATCAGCCTGCGCTCCAGGCGGCGTCCGGCGCTGCGAGCGACGAGCTTGCGTATGCGCCCCAGGGCGTGACGCTTCGACGGATTCCGCTCGCGCGCCGCCAGCGCCTCCGCCAAGGCCGCGACGCCCTCGCCGTTAGTGGCCACCGTCGGGATCACTTCGACATCCGGCTTGTGCCGGCGCAGGGTGATGGCCGCGCGGAGCTGGTCGATGGTGGTGTCGGCGTGCGGATGGTCCGCCTTGTTGACGAC
>JBEPXV010000357.1:0-3166 GCA_041641695.1 Gammaproteobacteria bacterium
GTGTGGGTGGCGGGCAACCGCCTGTCCGAGCTGCGCATCACCCGCGCCTGGCCGGGCACCGGGAGCAACGACATGGTGCGGACCATGGGCGGCCGGACCTGGCACCTTACCCAGACCGTCACTCCGACCTCCGAGGCGGACCTGCGCCGGGTCGAAGTCACGGTGTACACCGACCCCGACCGCGATGTCCGCGAGCTCGAGATGCACGGCTACATCGCGCGATACCGCACGCCGGCGGAGCTTGGCGCCGGCGGTCCCGCCGGGGAGCAGCAGGAAGACACCAACGAGGACGAGGGCAGCGAAAGCGATGAGGACGACACGCCCCTGCCCGGCGAAGATGACCCGGCCGGGGGTGACATCGAGACGGACGAGACCGGAGGCGTGGAAAACACATGATGGGTCCGTTCCGAATCAGCCGCGGCTTCACCCTGCTGGAAATGATTGTGTCGATCGCGATATTCGCCATCATCGCGGCGATCAGTTACTCTGCATTGAACAATTTCCTGGATGCCCGGGCGCACATCAACACGGAGAATGAACGAACCAGGGCGCTGCAGACGATGTTCGTGCTGCTGGAGCAGGATCTGCGATACGCCGTCGACAGGAGCGTGCGCGACGAGTACGGCGATTTCGAGCCGGCGTTCGTGGGCAGCACCGACCAACCCCTCGCGGAAGGTGAGCGGCTGCGGCTGACCACGGTGCGGCCGGCGCCGGTGGGCGCGGGCGTCCACCAGGTAACCCGGGTGGCCTGGCGCCTGAACGACGGTGCGTTGTATCGCGTTGCCTGGCGGGTGCTGGACCGGGACATCGACAGCGAAGGGTATCAACGCCGCGTGATGGCGGACATCGACGACATTGGTTTCAGGTATTTCAGCTACAACGCCGACCACGAGCTGGAAACGGACAGCGAGTGGCTTGGCGACACGCGGCTGCCGGCGGGTGTCGAAGTGACCATCCTGCCGCGGGACGGGGCTCAGTACCGGCGCATCTTCCAGGTGGCGGGCGGATGATGACGGGCGCGCCTGCCATGCACAGAGCCCGGGGCGTGGCCCTGCTCACCGTGATGTTCATCATGGTCCTGCTGACCACCCTGGTGGTGTACCTGGTCGAAGACGAGCACCTGGCCATCCGGCGGGTATCCAACCAGCAGGAGTCGGAGCAGGGCTTTCAGGTCGCGCTGTACGCCGAGCAGTGGGTACGCAAGACGCTGGAGACGGACGCGCGGGAGACCGACACGGATCACGTCCAGGAAATCTGGAAGACCGAAACCCCGGAGCTGCCGGAGACGGACAATGCCGTGCTGCAGATGCAGGTCGAGGATCTCCAGGGGCGTTTCAATCTGAACAATCTCGCCGCCGGCAGGGACGATGTCTGGTACCCGGCGTTCCAGCGGCTGTTGACCGTGCTGGGGCTGGATCCCGGGCTGGCGGACGCCGTGGTGGACTGGGTGGACGCGGATATCAACGTCGGCGGCCACTACGGCGCCGAGGATGCCGAGTATCTTCTCGAGACCCCGTCGTACCGCGCCGCCAACCGGCCCATGTCGGACGTGAGCGAGCTTGCCTGGATTCAGGGCATGACGCGCGAGGCGATCCAGGCGCTGCGGCCCCACGTCGCCGCGCTGCCGGCCTCCAACGTGCGCATCAACGTCAACACGGCGAGCAGCGAAGTACTGCGCATCCTCACGCCGGACATCCTGGACGAGGGCAGCGCGGCGTCGCTGATCGGCGGGCGCGGCGAAGAGGGATACGCCGACGTCGACGAGTTCCTGGCCCGCACCGAGCTGGCGGGGCAGTGGGAGGCCGCCGAAGACATGGTGTCGGTGCGCAGCGAGTATTTCGAGGTGCTCAGCCGCGTGCTCCACGGGCGCTACGCAACGGTGCTCTACAGCGTCATTCAGCGCCCGGAGGACACCCGCCAGGCCGGCGTGATCCAGCGGCGGCGGGGGGTTTCGTGATCCTGTACTTCTCGGTGGCGGCGCCGCACCGCTGGGTCATCGTCGACCGGCGCAACCAGGTCCTGGAGGACGGCACCGCCGAGTCCCTCGGTCACATTCCCGTCCGGCACCGCCGCATCACGCGCCGGGTGGGCGTGGTACCGGGCGAGCTGGTGACTATGCACGCCCTGCGTATCCCGGCGCGCAGCCGGGCGAAAGCCGCCGCCGCGGTGCCTTACATGCTTGAAGAGTCTGTCGCCAGCAATGTCGATGACCTCGAGTTCCGGCTGCTGCAGTGGGTTCGCGGCGGCGTATCGAAGGTGGCGGTGATGTCGCGGGAAGCCGTGGAGCGCTGGCACGAGGCGCTGACGGAGTTTCCCGATAGAACCGACGCGCTGATACCGGAGTACCTCCTGGTGCCGTTTCACACCCAGGGCCGGTGCACCGCGGCCACCGACGGCGCCGGCCGGATCGTCATTCGAACCGGCGAGCTGGACGGCCTGGTTATCGGCGAGCAGGAGCTGGAGCTGTGGTGGGAGGAGGCCGGCGGCGAGCGCATGCCGGTGGCGGTGAATGACCCGGACCTGGCCCGCTATCTGATCGAGCGCGGCGGCGACACGGTAAGCGAGTGGCGCATCGGCCACAGCTTTCCGGAGTGGCTGCAGCACGGTCACCAGGTGCCCCCTCAAGCCGACCTGCTGCGTCACGGTCCGGACAGCGCCGATGCCCTGGTGTCGCGGCGTTGGATGACGGCAGCCGCGATACTGCTCGGCCTGGCAGTCGCCATTCGCGTCGGTGTCGACGCCTACGATTACCTCACGCTCACGAAGCGGGAAGCAGAGCTCGACAGGCGCATCGAGACAACCCTCAAGCAGGCGTTCCCGGATGTCACCCGGGTGGTGGATCCGAGGGCCCAGATGATGCAGCGGCTGGAGGCTCTCCAGGGCCGCGCCGCGGGCAATGGATTCCTGGCCCTGCTGGCGGCCGTGGCCGACGCGGTGCCCGGCAGCGGCGCCACCGTCGAGGAGATCACGTTCCGCGATGCGGTGCTGCTGGTGACCTGCACCACCAGCGACTTCCAGGCCCTGGACAAGCTCCAGCAGCGGTTCGCGCGCAACGACGGTATAAGCGTGGAGCTCGTATCCTCCGGCTCGCGGGAGAACAGCGTCAACGGCCGTTTCCGGCTCAATCTGAGGACGGGATGATGAATGCCCTGACCGAAACGTTCGC
>JBEPXV010000358.1:0-3160 GCA_041641695.1 Gammaproteobacteria bacterium
CCCACCGTGATCTGGCCCAGGGTCAGCGCCTCACCCCAGTCGCCGACTTCCTCCTCGAGGCAGTCGACGCTGCGGGCGACGGTCCGCTTCTGGCGCTCGATCCAGTCCGGGTTCTGCATGGCCTCAGAACGCCTGCCCTCCAGCAGTCGAAGCACCGCCGCATCGAGGATACCGTCCCCGAGCGCCTGCAGGCGCAGGACCCGCCAGCGGTTCACCCCCTCCCGGGGCACCAGCCCGGCCCCCACCCGCGAGCACAGGTACTCGCAGATCACCGGCGAGTCGAAAAGCGTCAGGCCCTCGTCCACCAGCAATGCCGGAACCTTGCCCAGGGGGTTGTCATCCGGCAAATCGGTCTCCGGGCTCCAGGGATTGGTAGGGATGCGCTCAATGACCGACTCCTGGCCGGTCTCGATCGCGGTGATCATTACTTTCCGTACATAAGGCGATGTGGGGGAATAGCGAAGCTTCATGGCGTCCTCTTTGGTCATTGGAACTCTATCGCGTCTACCAGGCCGGGTCGGTCAATATACTTGTTGCGCGTGCCCTGGATTCTCTCGATGACGTCGTTGCGTCGCCGTTCATGGTCGCTGACGGGGTCGGCCCGGTGCCACCGCTTCAGCATGGCGCCCTGTTTGTCGAAGATCACCAGGTCGTAGGTATCGCGCATGTAGAACATGGCCCGGGCGATCTCGCCGCGCACCGCCGGACGAGGCTCGACCGCCCGGCGCCGGTCATCCACCTCGAAATCGCACTGCCCGTCGAAACGCCGCTCGCCGGAAATCTCGTCGTAACGCATGGCGCCCCGCGCGTCGTTGATCTGCGTGCGCGCCGGATAAAGGTTGTGCAGATCCGCCTCGATCCGGTTGAAACGCACGCTCCGCTCCCGGCACTGCTTGCGCCGGCCGCACTTCAATGCATTCGTCACCCAGGCCATGGGAAAGACGTGCTCGATATTGATGCCGGCGTTGTAGCCCGCGCCGAACGCCCGCCCGCAGTACAGCGTCTCCCCGCCCCTGCCATAAAGGTGTCGCCAGAACAGCTTGCGGGCCTGCTCGTAATCCTCGATGCGGACCTGCCCGGATCCGCCGCCCGCCTGGACCGCAGCGCCGAAAAACAGAGCCAAAAACAGCGCCGCCGCCACGCTCCGCGCGATCACCGATCGCGGCGTGTCAGTCATCCGCGAGCTTCTCCGCCACGGCACGATAATACTCGTCCTCGAGCGCCAGGTTGCCGCATCGCTCGCTGCCCAGCCGCGCCCGCAGCAGGCTCAGGCGCTTCGCCGCCGCCGCGCGCTGCTCGCCGTCGCGCACGCGACCGATGAGGGACTCGACATCCCTGATCTCGGAGTGGATGCGCACTTCCGGCGGCAGGAATCCCGAGTTCTTCAGGACACGGTAGGCGGCGCGCAGGTGCTCCGGGATCATGGCATCTTCCTCCAACTCCAGCGGCTCGCCCGCGCCCGGCAGACCGTCCAGCGCGCCGCGCTCGATGGCTTCCTCGATGCGGCTCTCGGCAATCCGGTCCAGCAGAAACATATCGGCCGCCCTCTATTCGCCCTTCGCCACGGGCCGGTCGGGATCAGTGATCCATTCGCTCCAGGAACCGGCGTACAACTTCGAATCGACCAGCCCCGCCACCTCCATGGCCAGCAGGTTGTGGGCCGCGGTCACGCCCGAGCCGCACATGTGCACGACCTCGTCATTCGATGCGTCCCCGACCACCGGCTCGAAGCGGCGCCGGAGTGTCTCCGGGTCCTTGAACCGCCCCTGCTCGTCGAGGTTGCCGGCGAACGGCAGGTTCACCGCCCCCGGAATGTGGCCCGCTACGGGATCGATGGGCTCGCTGTCGCCGCGGAAACGCTCCGCGCCGCGGGCATCCACCAGGCGTACCCGCTGGTCGCCAAGCGCCCTCTCGAGCTGCTCGGTGGTGAACCACAGTCCGTCGTCCACATCCGCCTCGAACACCGCCGGCTCGGGGCTCGGCACCTCGTCGCTGACCGGATAACCCGCGGCGTTCCAGGCCGGCCAGCCGCCGTCCAGTACCGCCACCGCCTCGTGCCCGACCCAGCGCAGCATCCACCACAGGCGGGCGGCAAAGGGGCCGCCGCCCTGATCATAGGCAACGACCTGCTTGGAACGGTCGACCCCATTGGCGCCCAGCCACTGCACGAACGCGGCCGCGTCCGGAAGGGGATGGCGCCCGGTGTCGGGCTCCTTGGGCGCCGACAGGTCCCGATCGAGATGCGCGTACCGGGCCCCCGGGATGTGCGACACCCGGTATTCCCCGGGGCCCCACTCCGGATCGTCCAGTGCCGAGCGGCAGTCGAAAACGATCCACTGTGTATCATCCAGGTGGTCCCTGAGCGTTTCAGCGGAAAGCAGAGTCTTGTGCATGAGTCAACGGCGCCGGCCGGGTCGGATGTTATGATCGGGTCTCGAAATCTATACCAGCGCCACCACTCGTTCAAATCCACGGGGCCCCTGGCCCACTCCCCGACCCCCGGCTTTGCCATGTCCTATTTTTCCGTATCCCTGTTCCCGTTGAATACCGTCCTGTTTCCCGGCGGCCCCCTGCCGCTGCGCATCTTCGAGCCCCGCTACCTCGAAATGGTGAGCGACTGCATGAAAAACGACCGCCCCTTCGGGGTCTGTCTCATCGCGGAAGGCCAGGAAGCCGGCGAAGCCTCGGTGCCCCACGACTACGGCACCCTGGCTCACATCGAGGATTGGAACCAGCTCCCGGACGGCTACCTGGGGATCACCGCCCGAGGCGGCAAGCGATTCGTCGTCCAGGAGGCCCACGTCGCCGCCAACCAGCTGATCACTGCCGAGGTCGAGCTCCTCGACGACGAGGAACCCGCCCCGGACATAGACGAGGATCATCAGCCGCTGGTGGAGATCCTGCGCAAAGCCCTGCCGCAGGCCGGCCCCTTGTACAAGGACATGGAGCCCCACTGGGACGACCCGAGCTGGGTGGCCTACCGCCTCGCCGAGCTCCTCCCGGACAACGAATTCAAGCTCGAGCTGCTCCAGGCCGACACCCCCCGCCACCGCCTGGCACTGGTCGACCGCTACCTCAAGACCCACGCCGCCCAGGAGTAATCCACTCTCCGGTCGCCCGTGGGCCGTCCGTACAGACGGCTTCCGTCACCGCCTCACAT
>JBEPXV010000359.1:0-3145 GCA_041641695.1 Gammaproteobacteria bacterium
GGAGCTCGTTGAGCGGATGAACGAGGTGGACACCCGCGACGTCGAGCCCCTGACCCACCCCCGGGACCGCCTCCTGCGGATGCGCGAGGACCGGGTCACCGAGACCGACCGGCGCGACGAGTTCCAGCGGGTCGCACCTGCCGTGGAGGGCGGGCTCTACCTGGTCCCGCGGGTCATCGAGTAATCCAATCCGGCACACCGAGACATCGTGAGCATGAATGAGCTGTCCTCCCTCGCCGGGAGACTGGGCGACGGGGAGCTTTCCAGCGTCGAGCTGACCCGGCTTTACCTCGAGCGCATCAGCGCGGCCGCCGAGCTGAACGCCTTCATCACCGTCGACGAAGCGTTCAGCCTGGAGCAGGCGCGCCGCTCGGACGAGCGCCGCGCCCGGGGCGAGCCGCTGTCGCCGCTGGACGGCATACCCGTGGCCCACAAGGACATTTTCTGCACCCGGGGCATGCTGACCACCTGCGGCTCGCACATACTGGACGGCTTCATTTCGCCGTATGACGCCACGGTGATCGAACGCTTCGAGCAGGCCGGCGCGGTGATTCTCGGCAAGACCAACATGGACGAGTTCGCGATGGGCTCGTCCGGCGAGACTTCTTATTACGGCGTAATCAGGAACCCCTGGGATACCGGCCGGGTTCCCGGCGGCAGCTCCGCGGGCTCGGCGGCGGCGCTGGCCGCGGGCCTCGCTCCCGCCGCCACCGGCACCGACACCGGCGGCTCGATCCGCCAGCCGGCGGCCTTCTGCGGCGTGACCGGCTTCAAGCCCAGCTACGGCCAAGTCTCCCGCTACGGCATGGTCGCCTTCGCCTCGTCCCTGGACCAGGGCGGCCCGCTGGCCCGCTCGGCCCGCGACGCGGCGTTATTGATGGACATCATGGCCGGCTTCGACCCCCGGGACGCCACCAGCGTGCCCCGGGCGGATCACCAGGATCAACCGGAGCTCTCCGGCGAGCTCGACAACGACATCAAGGGCCTGCGCATCGGCGTGCCGCGGGAGTTCTTCGGCTCCGGCCTGGACGAATCCATAGAGCGTGCGGTGCGGGACGCGCTGCAGGTCTTCGAGGACATGGGCGCGCACATTAAAGAGGTATCCCTGCCCAACAGCGAGCTGTGCGTCCCCTGCTATTACGTGATCGCCCCGTCCGAAGCGTCGTCCAACCTGTCGCGCTTCGACGGCGTGCGCTTCGGCCACCGGGCGAAGGAATACGACGACCTGGTGGACATGTACATGAAGACCCGGGCCGAGGGCTTCGGGGCGGAAGTCAAGCGCCGGGTCATGGTCGGCACCTTCGCCCTGTCTACAGGCTACTACGACGCCTACTACAACAAGGCCCTGAAGCTGCGCCGGCTCATCAGCGAGGACTTCGACCGGGCCTTCGAGGACTGCGATGTCCTGATGGGCCCCACCACGCCCACCACCGCCTTCCCCATCGGCGACAAGACCGACGATCCCATCGCGATGTATCTGAATGACATTTTCACCATCCCGGTGAACCTGGCCGGCCTGCCGGGCATCTCCATCCCCGCGGGCTTCGACCCCGCCGGCCTGCCCATCGGCCTGCAGGTCATCGGCCGGTACTTCGACGACGCCCGGGTGCTGAACGCAGCCCACCAGTACCAACAGAGCACCGACTGGCACACCCGTCGGCCGGAGGGGTACCCGTCATGAGCTGGGAGGCGGTGATCGGCCTGGAGGTGCATGTCCAGCTCCTCACGAAGAGCAAGATCTTCTCCGGGGCGTCCACGGATTTCGGCTCCGAGCCCAATACCCAGGCCTGCGCCGTGGACCTGGGCCTGCCCGGCGTGCTGCCGGTGATGAACGAGAACGCCGCCCGCATGGCCGTGAAGCTGGGCCTGGCGGTGGACGCGCTGATCAACCAGCGCTCGGTGTTCGCCCGCAAGAACTACTTCTACCCGGACCTGCCCAAGGGCTACCAGATCAGCCAGTACGAGCTGCCCATCGTCGGCCCCGGCCACCTGAACATCGAGGTGGACGGCGAGCACAAGCGCGTCGGCATCACCCGCGCCCACCTGGAAGAGGACGCCGGCAAGTCCCTCCACGAGGACTTCCACGGCATGACCGGCATCGACCTTAACCGCGCCGGCACACCGCTCATCGAGATCGTCTCCGACCCGGACATGCGCTCGGCCAGGGAAGCCGTGGCATACCTGCGCAAGCTGCATACCCTGGTGCGCTACCTCGAAATCTGCGACGGCAACATGCAGGAAGGCTCATTCCGGTGCGATGCCAACGTCTCGGTGCGGCCGGCCGGGGACGAGAAGCTCGGCACCCGCACGGAGCTCAAGAACATCAACTCCTTCCGCTTCGTCGAGCGCGCGATCGAGCATGAGATCGAGCGCCAGATCGACGTTCTGGAAGAAGGCGGGACGATCGTCCAGGAAACCCGGCTCTACGACCCGGACAGGGACGAGACCCGGCCCATGCGGACCAAGGAGGAAGCCCACGACTACCGCTACTTTCCGGACCCCGACCTGCCGCCCATGGCCATCGATGAGACCTTCATCGACGAGGTCCGGCAGACGCTCCCGGAGCTCCCGGACGCCAAGGTGCATCGCTTCCTTGAGCAGTACGGGCTGGGTGACGAGCACGCCCGCCTGCTGACCCAGTCCCGGACCGCCGCCGACTATTACGAGGCGGCCGCCGAAGCAGCCTCGGGCTCGCCGAAAACCGTCGCCAACTGGATCGTCGGCGACCTGTCCAGCCGGCTCAACGACGAGAACCTCGACATCGGCGACGCCCCGATCAGTCCCGCGATGCTGGCCGGCCTCATCGACCGGATCGAAGACAGGACCATCTCCGGCAAGATCGCCAAGGAAGTATTCCGAGCCATGTGGGAAGGCGAAGGCGACGCCGACGCTGTAATCGAAAGCAAAGGCCTCAAGCAGATCACCGATACCGGCGAGATCGAGAAGATCGTCGACGAGGTGCTGGCAAGCTCCCCGGACCAGATCCAGCAGTACCGCGACGGCCAGCAGAAAGTCTTCGGCTATTTCGTCGGCCAGGTCATGAAAGCCACCGCCGGCAAGGCCAATCCCCAGCAGGTCAACGAGATCCTGAGAAAGAAGCTGGAGGGGTAGCGCGCCCTACCCCGTAAGGCTGCGGAGGGGCCCC